>WFQT01000456.1 GCA_015486895.1 Anaerolineae bacterium | reverse complement strand
GTATAAGAGACAGTGCATACACGGCTGCAAGCTGACGTGCCACTCCAGGCATGATAGAATCCGCCACTGGACAAGCACATCGTCTGTGGGGTACCAAACGGCGCCTAATACAGCCAGGCACAAGTAAAGCAACGATTACGGTTAGAGCCGGAGCCGTAATCCGGCGTTTCCCAAGCAGATCCAACCGGCTAACAGCCGGCGCACAACGGATGCACAGCGAGCTCAAATATGGTATGTCATGCGGTGATAGATGGCGAAGGTTCTTCCAGCAACATGGTAGGATACTTGATGGCCACAGGCAAAGTCATTTGGTTCGATGATCTCGAAGACTGGCTGCGCTTGTATTTTGCACTGTGAGGGTTTGTAAATGGCTAACGGCCCTGTACCACGCCCGTTCTTAAAATGGGCAGGGGGTAAAACCCAACTCATAAGTGAACTTATAGCACGTATGCCTAAGCAGTTCAGCAGGTATTACGAGCCGTTTCTTGGGGGGGGCGCGCTGTTTTTTAGCTTATACCGCTCTCAGAAAATCCGACTGGCGTTTCTTTCTGATCTTAACGCTGAGTTAATAGATACGTACCTCGCTATCCGAGATTATGTTGACGATGTGATAGCAATTCTATCCCAATATCCTCATAGCAAAGAGTTCTACTATGACTTGCGTATTCGCGATCCGTGGAAAATGCCACTACCTGAGCGTGCTGCTCGAATGATTTACCTCAACAAGACCGGGTACAACGGGCTATATCGGGTCAATAGGCAAGGTAAGTTCAATGTTCCGTTTGGTCGCTACAAGTCGCCGAGGTATTGCGATAGAGAAAACCTGAAAGCGGTGTCCAATGCGCTACAAGGTGTCTCTATAAAGTGCGTCCCCTTTGAGAAAGCAGTAGAACAGGCCGATGAAGGAGACTGGGTATATTTCGACCCGCCCTACGCACCATTATCTCAAACATCCAATTTTACGTCCTACCATGCAACCGGTTTCTCGCCCGAGGATCAAAAGCGGTTACGGGATGTCTGCTTGAGCCTTACAGCGAAGGGAGTCCACATTACCCTGTCAAACTCCAACGCGAAACTGATACGGGAGCTTTACTCTATTCCCAGCTTCTTTATTAGCGAAGTACCTGCTAATCGGGCAATCAATAGCAATGGGAACAGAAGGAGCAAAATCACCGAGCTTATTATCACCGCTTATCCTCAAGAGCAACCAACACAACTCCGGCTGTTTGGGAACACCGCAAGATATGCCTCAGAGACAACGTAATCAAATTTATGGCATGGTTCAAAAGGGCCTTTTCACATCTTTACAAATCTTCTGAACTTCAGAGCGAGCCAGGCCACAGAATAACACGGAATTTCACTGAATGTCCTCTGTATTCAGCCTTTTCTGTGTCTTTCCGTGCTATTCTGTGGCTTTTTTCTGCCCTATTCGTAAAGATCGATTCGCTTCGGAATGAACCAGGCCATATTTTCTCAATATCCTGGGGTAGGGGCAGGTCTTGTACCTGCCCAGGCGGGCGACCACGAGGGTTCGCCCCTACTTTTTGAACAGATACGGTCGCTCCTACCAGTCGCGTGGGAAACACGAACTCTCCTCCCTTCCGTCAGCATCCAAAACGCACGAATTTACTTTGGCAATCCAACCAGCGGATGTTATAATCGTTCGCCTGATTACAAAAGTTCTCTGGCGAAAGTTACTATGTGGTGGTGGGAATGACATCTGGGCAGCCGTGCTCTTAAGCACAGAATGCCATGGTTTTCGGGGATGAAGAATGAGATTACTTCCCTGTGTAGATCATATCAGAAGGAGGCTAACTTGAAACTACAAGAATATCAATCGAAGCGGGTTTTTGCTCGCTACGGCGTGCCAATTCCTAATGGTGAGGTAGCCACTACCCCCGCCGAAGCGCGGGACATCGCAGCACGTTTGGGTGGAACGGTCGTCATTAAGTCACAAGTGCTGGTTGGTGGGCGGGGTAAAGCGGGCGGTGTGAAATTAGCTCACTCACCAGAGGAGGCAGAAACTGTTGCTGGGCAAATTCTCGGCATGGACATCAAAGGGTTAACTGTGCGCAAGGTGTTGATAGATGAAGGCGCCGAGATCCGGGATGAAATCTACTTAGGCTTGGTGTTAGACCGGGTACAGCGCCGGGTCATCATGATGGCCTCTAGCGAAGGCGGCGTGGAAATTGAGGAAGTTGCCGCTAAAACGCCGGAGAAAATCCTTAAAGTCGCCATTGACCCCTTCTTGGGCCTGCGCACTTACCAGGCTAATGAGCTGGCTTACGGCATTGGCATTGCCCGGCCTTTGGTCCGGCAGTTTGGCGAAATTGCCTATGGGCTGTACGAAACTTTTGTGAAAAGTGATGCCTCCTTAGCGGAAATCAACCCCTTAGTCGTGACACCGGATGGGCTGTTGGCCGTGGACGGCAAAATGCTGCTGGACGACAATGCCCTTTACCGCCACCCCGATCTGGCGGAAATGCGCGATTTAGACGAGGAAAACCCGTTTGAGCAGGAAGCTCGGCGCTTCGGCTTGAGCTATGTGAAATTGGACGGCGAAATTGGCTGCATGGTCAACGGTGCCGGCCTGGCTATGGCTACCATGGACATGACCAAGCTGTTCGGCGGTTCTCCGGCTAACTTTTTGGATATTGGTGGCGGTGCCACGGCGGACAAAGTTGCGGCTGCACTGCGCATCATCCTCTCCGACGAAAACGTCAAAGCCGTTCTCTTTAACATCTTCGGTGGTATCACCAGAGGTGACGAGGTGGCCAAAGGCATCGTTGCTGCTTTGGATGAAATTAAACCGAATGTGCCAATGGTAGCCCGTTTGGTAGGGACCAACGAAGAAGAGGGGCGCGCCATCTTGGCCGACGCCAATATGATCACGGCACGCACGTTAGCGGAAGCTGCCAAGAAAGCAGTAGCTGCCGCTCACGGCGAGCTGACGGCTTGAGCCAGACAAGGAGCGTGAAACAATGAGCATCTTAGTGAATAAAGAAACTAAACTTTTAGTACAGGGTATTACCGGTCGTGAAGGCCATTTCCACACTAAGCAGATGATTGCTTACGGCACTGATGTAGTCGGCGGTGTGACCCCCGGCAAAGGAGGCCAATGGGTCGAAGGAGTGCCAGTTTTTGATACCGTGAAGGAGGCAGTGCAAGCAACGGGTGCTAACACCTCGATTATTTACGTGCCAGCTCGCTTTGCGGCCGATGCTATTCTGGAAGCCGCCAATGCGGGCGTAGAACTGGTCGTCTGCATTACTGAAGGTATTCCTATCTTGGATATGGTCAATGTCCGTTACTACTTGGATCACATCAATACCCGTCTCATTGGACCTAATTGCCCCGGTGTCATCACCCCCGGTGAGGCCAAGGTCGGTATCATGCCCGGCCATATCCATATCCCCGGCAATGTTGGCATCGTTTCCCGCAGTGGCACGTTGACTTACGAAGTTGTTTATGCATTGACCAACAAAGGCCTCGGCCAATCTACTGCTGTGGGTATAGGCGGTGATCCGATCATTGGGACTAAGTTTATCGAAATATTGGAGATGTTCGAAGCCGATCCACAGACAGAACAGATCGTCATGATCGGTGAGATTGGCGGCTCCGATGAGGAGATGGCAGCCGAATATATTGCCCAACACATGAGCAAGCCGGTTACTTCCTTTATTGCCGGCCAGACAGCACCACCAGGAAAGCGGATGGGGCACGCCGGGGCTATCATTTCCGGTGGTCATGGCACTGCAGCGGAGAAAATAGCTGTACTAAAGGAAGCTGGTGTCGCTATTGCCCATCACCCGGAAGAGATCGCCGAGATCATTGCCGCCAAGATATCTTCTTGAGGGAGGCAAACGACTGTCTTTTCAGTATCCTGGGGTAGGGGCAGGTGCAAGACCTGCCCAGATGGGCGACTATAAGGGCTCGCCTCTACTTTTTGAGAAGATGTGATGCCGCCCGCGGCACTACGGGTGATGGAAATGCCCCCTAATCCCTAATCCTGGGGTAACTATGGTCTTTTCTCCTTGAGGGGTAAGGGGGCCATTTACGAGATAGTAGATGCCATGTCCTTGCGGGCACTGCAAAAGACAAAATGAGTCAACGGCCAGCATAAATTCGGGGGCTATAGGGCGACGCACTCTGAGCGCCGCCGGGCAACAGCCTGCACCGTTGCCTCGCATGCAACAAGAACTGCCGGCAAAATTGGCCGGGGAACTGATTCTGTGATAAACTTTCCCGCGGACTTCCCCCTCATTGATGTGTAGTAGCTGTTTTATCCTAGCAAAGGAGCTAAAGTATGAAGTCAGACCTGCAAATTGCCCAAGAAGCAACGCTAAGACCAATTCAAGAAATCGCTGAGATGATGGGGCTAACCCCAGACGACATTGAGCTCTATGGCAACTACATGGCGAAAATAAAGCTCGACGTGTTGGAGAAGATTAAAGATCGTCCCAATGCCCGTTACATTGATGTGACAGCTATTACCCCCACTCCTTTAGGCGAAGGCAAAACCACAACAACCGTTGGCTTGGGGCAAGCATTTAAGCATATTGGCAAGCGCAGCATTATTGCCATCCGCCAACCCAGCATGGGCCCTACCTTCGGTATCAAAGGAGGCGCTGCGGGTGGCGGGTACAGCCAGATTGTACCTATGGAGCAGTTCAATCTGCACTTGACCGGTGATATTCACGCCGTCTCAGCAGCCAATAACCTGCTGGCGGCAATGATTGATAACCATATTTTCCACAGCAATTCGCTGAACATCGAGCCGCACGGCATTAGCTGGCGCCGGGTAGTGGATATCAGCGACCGGGCTCTGCGTAACATCATCGTCGGGCTTGGCAAGCGTGTGGACGGGATACCTCGCGAGACAGGATTCGACATCGCCGTGGCCTCGGAAGTAATGGCTATTCTTGCCTTGACCACCAGCCTGCAAGATCTGCGACAGCGGTTGGGGCGAATCGTTATCGGCTATACCAGGGACAGAAAGCCGGTTACTGCTGAAGACTTGAAAGCCGCCGGCGCCATGACCGTCCTGCTGAAAGAAGCTATCAAACCGAACTTGTTGCAAACATTAGAAGGCACACCGGCGTTGGTACACACTGGACCCTTCGCTAACATTGCCCACGGCAACAGCAGCGTTTTAGCCGACCTCATCGGCATCAAAGCGGCTGATTACCTTATCACCGAATCCGGCTTTGGCGCTGACATCGGCGCGGAGAAATTCTTCAATATCAAGTGCCGGGTGAGCGGCCTAAAACCGGATGCCGCTGTCATCATTGCCACGGTGCGGGCGCTGAAAATGCACACAGGTCGCTACAAGATCGTCCCCGGTAAGCCGTTAGACGCGGCGCTGATAGAAGAGAATGTAGCTGCAGTGGAAGAAGGCGGAGTCAATTTGATCAAACAGATCGAGAATGTGCGCAGACATGGCGTCACGCCGGTGGTCGCTGTGAACCGTTTCCCAACTGACTCGCCCAAAGAACTCGAGGCGATCAAGGAAATCGCCATAGCAGCCGGTGCTTATGGTGCTGCTATTGCCACCCATTGGGCCGAAGGCGGAGCCGGAGCTGTAGAATTGGCAGAAATGGTGGCGGGTGCTGCTGAGGAACCCAGTGAATTCCACTTCCTTTACCCTGTGGATTGGCCTATCAAGAAGAAGATCGAAATATTGGCCAAGGAAATCTACGGCGCTGCTTCGGTGAGCTACGAGCGTCTGGCGGAAACGCAAATACGCCGCTTTGAGAGAAATGGCTTCGGTAACTTGCCCATTTGCATGGCCAAGACACATCTCAGCCTGAGCCACGATGCGAAAGTTAAAGGGCGCCCTACCGGTTACGTCTTCCCCATTCGTGAGGTAAGGGCCGCCGTCGGGGCTGGCTACATCTATCCTATAGCCGGGGCTGTGCGCACCATGCCGGGATTACCTTCCTACCCTGCTGCCGAGAATGTGGATATTGACGAAAACGGTAACGTGGTTGGCCTTTTCTAACACAGAGTGCACCAATCTGGGGTGACTGCTGCTGACTGGTGACAGTCACCCCGGCTCTTTTACATTCCCCTAACCTGGTCGAGCCGGAACCAAGAAAGGGAACCACAGATTTTCACAGTCGCCATGAGCGGTTGCTCACAGCATAACGATGAAAATGAGAACGCTGATTGCGCTGATCTAACGGAGGCCCGGCAGTTGGAAACTGCGGGCAACATCTGCGAAGTTGCCCTCCGGCGACTGGATTTAGCCTGCGAAGGCAGGCTTTGCAGACGTTGCAAGAAATCAGCGTTCATCTGCATCATCAGCGTCCTATTTTCGAAGTCATGTGCCCCAGGAGGTTATTAACATGCAGCAGCTCGTTTGCTCCCTCTGCGGAGAGACTTTCTCCCCCGAGAATGTGTTATGGCGCTGCCCTCACTGTGGCGGTCCGTTAGAGTGGCGAGGCCTTCCCCCTTTTGATGCCGCGAAGATTGAGCCGAAAGAGCCCGGCTTGTGGCGTTATCGGAAGTTCTTCCCCCTGCCTACGGCATATCAGCCTTTAACGTTAGGGGAAGGTTGGACACCTCTAATTTCCCTGCCGGCGTTTAGCCCTAATTTACACTTCAAGCTGGAGTTTCTCTTGCCCACCGGATCTTTCAAGGATCGAGGTGTTGCTCTGGTGGTCAACCGCTTAGCGATAGGGAATATTCGGGAATTCGTGGATGATTCTTCTGGTAACGCAGGTGCTTCCATGGCCGCTTACGGCGCTATGGCGGGGATGAAGGCACACATCTGCACGCCCGACTATGCCCCGGCTGAGAAGAAAGCGCAGATTAGCAATTTCGGCGCCGATTTAATTACAGTGCCGGGGCCACGCCCCGAGGCAACAAAAGCCGCTTTGCGCCTGGCAGAGGGTGGGCTTTTCTATGCCAGCCATGCCTGGGTGCCCATCAACCTGGTGGGTCAGCAAACAGCAGCATTTGAGATATGGGAACAATTAGGCGGGCGCACACCGGATTGGATCTTGACGCCGGTTGGCCAGGGAACACTCTTCTTAGGGCTATATGGCGGCTTCGAGCGGCTTCGAGCGGCAGGACACATTCGACGCTTGCCGCGATTAGTAGCCGTACAAGCGGAGAAAGTTTCTCCCGTGGTCAAGGCATTTCACGCCGGTGCAGAGGATGTAGAAGCCGTCCCACCAGGCATGACTATCGCCGACGGCATGGCTATCACCCAACCAGTGCGCGGTCGCCGAATTTTGCAGGCGCTGCGGAAAAGCAGTGGCGATGCTATTGCCGTGCGGGAAGAGGAGATTATCGCCGCCCGCCGGCAATTAGCGCATAACGGTCTATTCGTGGAACCTACCAGCGCCGCGCCATTGGCAGCCCTGGCGCTCCTCCAGGATCGTGTGGCCCCCAATGACACGATTGTCATACCGTTGACAGGTAACGGCCTGAAAAAACCAGAAATGCCATAGGTCTCGGCTGTTGTATTTCTGACCTGGCCGAGCCAGAACCATAAAAGCCAACCGCTGATCACACGGATTTTTGTTTATCTAATCTGCGTAATCCGTGTAGTCTATGATTCATTTTCTGGCACTGTGCACAGGCCCTTGTGACACCGTCGACTTTCACCGCGGGCAATTGGCATCTCCGAATCACAAGCCTGTCCTCTCTATTTTTCACCATCATTATGACATTTCCGGCCGTAACTTCTTATCGGTAAAGTCGTCGTGACGATTACGGGGTTTTGTGTCCTGTAGCAGTTAAGTGACACTGCTAACTCTCTCGGTGAATGAGACTTCACACTCCATATATAGGAGGAGAAAATCATGTACGTACGACACTCACGATGGCCTGTCTGGATGTTATTATCTGCTTTCCTGTTTATCAGCTTACTCCTAATTACCCAAAACGTTGCCTTTGCCGGTGAACCAGATGTGCCATTACAAGTTCATGATGCCATCACGACCTGTACCGACAGCCAACAGCCAGTAGGGATGGTCAGTGGTGGTGCAGGAACAGCAACCGGCACGGGTACATTCCAACTCACCATCCCTGGCACGCCTCTGAAAGCCTATTTGTACTGGAGCGGCTCGGATGATACTAATCAAAACGGCGGCGACCCAAATGTCACCTTCAGCGAGGATAGTACTTCTCACGCCATTTCCGCCGGGCCCGCGGATACTTATGGTCCTAGCCTGTGGGACAGTCCTAGCGTTCATTTTGACTATACCTACCGCGTGGACGTGACTTCTTATGTACACCAGGGGACGCATACTTACACGCTCTCTGGCTTAGAAGGATTCGACGTTGCCCTTTATGGCACTTCCTTGGTGGTACGATACAGCAAGCCTGCCGGCTCATGGCCGCAATATGCTGCCTTTGCCAGTGGACAGGACTTGGCCGAAGGCGACAATGGCCCCTCCAGCGGTGCCGGCACACTGCCCATCGTGTACACCTTTGACGACGCTGACATTTCACGAGTCATTACCTTGACGACGTTAGCAGGCGGCGTGCAATCAGGTGATGATACTGAGTTCTGGGTACAAACAGGAAGCGGAACCCCGCCAACGTTCTCGTATAGCGGCGACAAAGATATTTACGACACAGGCACCCTATTGACTTCGGATGCTTTAGGATCGAATAATGGCGCCGTGTGGGACAATGTCTCGGTGACCACGGCGGTGCCGGCCGGGGCAACCTGGCTGGCATTCCAGGTGCGCTCAGCAACGCCCAACACACCTCAACTAAACTGGGTGGGTGAAATGGCCCAAATGGATGCCGCCTGTCCCCGCGTCGCAATCCAGAAAACCCTCACCCAACCTACAGACGGCACGGCCGTGGTCGGGGAGACCGTAACTTATACGCTAATCATTACTAACACCGGCAACGAGACATTAGTGACCCTCCCCTTAACAGATGCTTATGATGGCACCTATTTGACCTACGTGAGTGCTTCGCCGACGCCTGACAGCAGTGGCGGGGGAACGATAGTTTGGAATGACCTGACCAGTGCAATTGGAAATCTGACACCTGGGAATTCGGCCACAGTCACCATCAGTTTCGTCGCGGCTAACGCCTCAGCGCCCAACCATGTGACCAACACAGCCACGATTAGTGGCGCCCAAGATGACGAAGGAGACCAAGCGCCAGACGTTAGTGATGATGATACAGCACTGGTGATTAACTCTCCCGGTCTGAATTTGACAAAATCTCTCCAGACCCCGGTAGGGGGAGTAGCAACTGTTGGGGATCCCGTTGTCTTTCGAATACTATTAGAAAACAGTGGTAACACGACAATTACCACTTTGCCTTTGCGGGATACGTATAATTCGACATGCCTCACTTACGTGTCGGCCAACCCAACGCCCGATTCTGTAGTCGCCGGGCAACTGGATTGGAACAACTTAGGCCCATTGGCACCCTCTAACAGCGTTGAAGTCACGGTAAATTTCACCGCTGCCCAGCCGTGCAATCCCGCTGTCAACACCGCTTCCGTCCACGATGCAGTTGATCAAAACGGCGACCCGGTATCGGCTCCGGACAGCTCGGCACAAGTGATTATTGTAGCGCCAACGGCAACGCCGACGCCAACGCCGACATTTACAAACACTCCCACAGCAACGCTGACACCAACACCGACACCAACGTCTGCAAGCACACCAACATGGACCCCAACACGAGCGTCAACAGGAACCCCGACACCAACGCCCTGTTACCGCGGAATTAGTGGTACAGTCTATGAAGACGCAAATCGTAACGGGGCCCTTGATAGTGGCGAAATTGGCATCGGTGGTGTCTTGGTCACCCTCCAAGGGCCGGTTAACGCCCAAACAGTCACGTATAACAACGGCACCTATGCCTTTGTCGGCTTATCACCGGGTGATTACCAAATTACTATCAGCGTTCCGGCGGGGTGGGTGTCAACCTCGCCAAACCCACTGTACGTGACGATGCCAGCGGATGCATGTCATCAAATTACCGATCAGAATTTCGGCTTGGCGACAGAGACCACCGGAACGCCAACCCCAACGCCCACAATTACACCGACACCGACACCAACGCCAACGGGCGTCCTAACGCCAACACCAACGTGGACACCGACACTCACGCCAACCCCAACGCCCACAATTACACCGACGCCGACACCAACGTGGACACCGACACTCACGCCAACAGCAACGAGCATACCTACAGATACGCCGACGCCGACACCTACGACATCATCACCTTTGCCGACACCGACGCCGACAGCAGGTGTGTGCATTGAGCCACCGGATAGCTACGAAGTCGACAATACCATGAGTGCGGCTAACTTGATCTTCATCAATGAGCCGCCGCAGGACCACACCTTACATCAGGTCGGTGATGAGGATTGGGTGAAGTTCGAAGGAGTGGTTGCCCAACAATATGTGATCACCGCCCAGAACGTGGGCAGCGCCAGCAATGTGACTATGGAGCTCATCGACTCAACGACTTCCAACGTGGTTGCCAGCGGCGATACCTCCATTACCTTTATCCCCCAGCATAGGCGCATTTACTACTTGCGTATTCGGCCCAAGACTCCCGATGCTGTCGGCTGCTATACAAACTACACAGTCAAGGTGGCAGCGCAACCTCAAATAACAGCATGTACTTTAGTTGATGGCTATGAAGAAGACAACCGCTGGGAAGATGCTAAGCCGATCCCTCTGGATGGCTCGCCTGCTTTCCATAATTTCGATGTTTTTGCCGATCAAGACTGGCACTACTTCCCGGCCCAGGCCGGCACGACGTACACGATCACTACGTTCAACTTAGTGCCGCCAACTGACACGGTATTAGAACTGTACGATACCGATGGCACAACACTTTTAGTCCTGAATGACGATGCGGCCAGTGTGACTAACTTCTCGTCAAAGTTTGGCGGGACGGCGCTCAGTTCTGGCCTTGCATCCCAGATTGTCTGGACGGCGCCTAGTACTGGCCGCTATTATTTTATGGTGAGGGATTACACAGCACAGGGACACTGTTCCACATATGAAGTTAAATTAGAGGCTGGGCCTGGCCAGTATAAAGTTCACGTGCCCATCGTTGAGCCTCCGCGTGCTACGCCGACGCCACAACCGGGGGGTTGCATCGATGGCTACAAGATCGACGCCTTGCATGTGGGTCTTCCCGGCTGGCGCATCCACGCCCACCCGTTGGGTGCTAACACGCCACTGTTAACAACGACCACCGATGGTACCGGCTACTTCCGTTTCGAAAACCTGACACCGGGGCGCTGGGTGCTGTACGAAGAGATGCAGGAGGGATGGGTACCGGTAACAGTGCCGCAGTTTGACGCCCCTGTCTACTCCGGCCCGGACTGCACGCGGGTGCGCTTCAAGAATCGACAGGCGACGCCGACACCGACGCCGACGTCTAGTCCTTACCCGACTATGGCGCCAACGCCTACCGCAACAACAGTGTCGAACAGTGCTACACTGCCCTACCTCATTACCGGCGGTTTTGACCATGTCAAAGGTATTGCAATTAATAAGCGTCTGAATCGGGTTTATGTAGCTAGTCGAGACAACAACACTCTGTACGTTTTCAACGGACGCAATGACCAGGGTATAGCCGCCATCCCGGTCTGTAGAGAGCCATTTGGTGTCGCCGTAAACGACAACAACAATAAAGTCTACGTGGCATGCTTCGCGGCTAACAAAGTAGCCGTTATTGATGGTGGTTCCAACACGTTGAAAGCGACTATCAACGTCGGAAGGGAACCCTCCTGGCTGGCGGTTCAACCGTTGACTAACCAGGTATACGTTGTAGCCCATGGCGAAGACCACATTTACCAGATTGACAGCACTACCGATAGAATCACACACATTATTGGTTCCGATGGCGGTGGACCGTGGGGGTTAGCTGTTAACCCGGCACTCAACCGTCTTTACGTGGGTACGCGGGATTCTGGCATCATTACTACCATTGACCTGTCAGCGCACCAAGTCATTCACAGTCAGATGTTCCGTCCGTTCTCATCCGGCTCACCGTACAGCTTAGCTTTTAACCAGCAGACGAAACAGCTCTACGTTGTCGGGGGAGCCAACTATGCTCAGGTAGCTGTCATCAAAGCCAGGTGGGATGGGTTGCAGCGACAGGGTCTCATTGCCATTGATCCCAGTGGTTACAATGGCGGCGGAGGCTTGGCTGTAAACAGCGCTACCAACCATGTTTTCGTCACCAGTAGCATTTCTAATTCTGTTGCCGTTATCGACGGTAATACCAACACGGTTATTGCTACGTTTACCACCGGCAACGATCCGTTCGCTGTTGCGGTCAACTCGAACACGAACAAAGTGTATATTGGCAACCGCAGCGGCCAGTCAGTCTGGGTCGGGGAGGATAACTTCTAATAGTTCCCTATTGCAATAGATTTGTAACTATCAGGTGCGACGTGCTTACTAAGCGCGTCGCACCTTTCTTGTTCACGGCCATGACTGGGCCTGAGGATTGTCGTAATCCAGAATGACATCATGGGCGACTGCTTAGAAAATATGAGTCCTATGTTCAATTTTGTTCCTTGTGGTGCCCGAACGGGACGTGTTGTCTCAGCCGGAAGTGCGAGTTTTAGTATCTAGATACTGTTAGCAAACCATGACTTGGATTGATGTGATATAATAGCGGCCAAATTGACGCAATGAGAGAGGCAAAATCATGCAATCCCAAGACAGTTTACCGGCAGTCGAGCTTTTTAGCGACGGTGCTTGTAGAGGCAATCCTGGTCCCGGCGGCTGGGCAGTTTTACTCCGTTATGGGGACCACGAAAAATTGCTCAGCGGCGCTGCCAGCCTGACCACCAACAACCGCATGGAGCTGCGAGCCGCCCTGGAAGGGCTTCGCGCCTTGAAGGGCCCCTGCAAAGTGTCCTTTTACACCGACTCCCAATATTTGCAGCAAGGCATTGAACAGTGGCTTCCGCGCTGGCAAGTGAATGGCTGGCGCACAATCCGCAAGAAACCGGTCAAAAACCGCGATCTGTGGCAGGCATTAGCCGCGGAAGTAAGACGCCACCGGATAGAATGGTATTGGGTAAGGGGGCATGCCGGACACCCGGAGAATGAGCGTGTCGACCAGGCGGCGCGCGCCGCCATGC
>WFQT01000455.1 GCA_015486895.1 Anaerolineae bacterium | reverse complement strand
GCGAGGAGGTGTCTACGTGGGTAAATTAGGGCTCAATGGCTCCCTTTTGTTGATGCAAATCATCCACTTTGGACTTTTACTTTGGCTCTTGAATCACTTCTTGTACAAACCGGTGCAGGGGGTGTTAGAAAAGCGCCGTAAGCGCATAGAGGAAGCCCTGGCAGCGGCTGATGCGGCAAAAATGGAAGCGGAGCAACAGAAAGCCGAGTTCGAAGCTAAATTAGAAGCAGAACGACGGGCTGCGCAGGAAAAAGTGGCCGAAGCAACGCGCTCTTCTGAAAAGATTGGCCAGGAAATCCTGGCCCAAGCCAAGGCGGAAGCGGAAGAGATTAGGGCCCAGGCATTGGCCGAAGCTGAAAAGGAGAAAGAGCGATTGTTGCGCTCCGCGCGCAAGGAGATTGCCGAGCTGGCGTTACTGGCCGCCAAGCGTGTGGTAGGAGAATCTATGTCTACTGAGCACCAGCGGGCCCTGGTAGATGAGTTCCTGGCGGGTGAGTTAAAGTGAACGAGAAGGAGTTGGTGAACGCTTATGCCAAGGCAGTTTTTGAGGCTGTTATTGAGAAGGTGACGCAAGAGTTGACCGCTGTGATGCAAAAGCTGACCGTTGACAGCGATTTAGCTCTGGCTCTTTCCGACCCCGGTAAGGGAGTCACCGAAAAACAGCTGTATCTGGACAAGCTCCTGTCGGCGGATGCTTCCCCCGAGGTAAAGAATTTCCTACTACTTTTGTTGTCCAAGCAGCAACTGGACCTTCTGCCGGAAATTGTTGATGCCATCAGGGTGATTGCTTTCACTCGTGAGGGAGTGCCTCAAGTTGTTGAAGTAGTGTCCGCTATGGTTTTGACTGACGATCAGCGACAAAAGATGGAAACTAAGCTCCGTCAGCAGTTTGGTTCCTCTTTGCAGTTTCAATACAAGGTGGATAAGGCTCTTATTGGTGGCTTAGTTGTGCGCGTGGGCGATAAGCTAGTCGACCAAAGTGTTGCCGGTCGGCTGCGGGCCTTGCGAGAGCAGATGCTATCTGCCGTTGCTTGAGGTCGCTCATGGGCGATGCCTGTGAAGGGGTATTGCTGCGGTGGGATGGTAATAAGGTCTTTTTGTGAAGGAGGCTGGACTCTGGCGTTTTTTATTTTAGCTGCGGGTAACTGCTCAGCCTTGAGCAAATAGAATGCAGATACCGCAGGTTTCACGCTGATACTCGCGGATAAAGCAAATAAACCAGAAACGATCAGCGAAAATCAGCGTGTATCGGCGTTATCAGCATCCAATTGTTGGGGAGGCTGAGTAGTAACAGCCATAGAAAAACACAGAATTGACCAGATTTAGGTCGAAAAGCAAGGGAAAATAGGTGTTAATCTGTGTGATCTGTGGTGAGGATGGCCTGATCAAGCCTAAAACGTCATTTTTGCTAGACTCCAGAAGGAGAATAAAACTGTATGGCCGTGCGTATGGACGAGCTTACTGAACAGCTTAAACGGCAAATTATGCACTTTGAGCCAACTACGCGCCTGGTGGATGTGGGCACCGTGCTCTCCATTGGCGATGGTATTGCCCGCATTAGCGGCTTGACTAATGCTATGGCTAGCGAGTTGGTACAATTTTCTAACGGCACCTACGGCATCATTTTGAACCTCGATGAGGATTCCATTGGTGTTATTATCATGGGCGACTACGAGGGTATTGAGGAAGGGGACGTTGTTCATAGCACCGGGCGTATTGCTTCGGTGCCGGTGGGGGACGCCGTGATTGGTCGTGTGGTGAATGCTTTAGGCCAGCCTATTGATGGTAAGGGCCCCATTGAAACGGAGAAATACCGTAATGTGGAGCGCATTGCCCCTAACGTGGTCACTCGCAAGTCGGTGGATACGCCGGTGCAGACCGGCATTAAATCGATTGATGCTATGATCCCTATTGGCCGTGGACAGCGGGAGCTGATAATCGGCGACCGACAGACAGGCAAGACGGCGATTGCTATTGATACCATCATTAACCAAAAGGGCAAAGACCTGATTTGCATTTATGTGGCAGTCGGGCAAAGGCGATCATCTGTGGCGCAGGTTGTGGCGACGCTGGAAAAGTATGGTGCTATGGAGCACACGGTGGTGGTGGCAGCGACTGCTTCTGAGCCGGCGGCGTTACAGTATTTGGCACCTTATGCCGGGTGTGCCATGGGCGAGGAGTTCATGGAGCAGGGG
Organism: Anaerolineae bacterium; assembly: GCA_015486895.1. Lineage (GTDB taxonomy): Bacteria > Chloroflexota > Anaerolineae > JAADDB01 > JAADDB01 > S014-12. The sequence continues at coordinate 7,372 of WFQT01000455.1, read as the reverse complement.
AAAGATGCCCTGATTGTCTACGATGATTTGAGTAAACATGCTCAGGCTTACCGCCAGGTTTCTCTGCTGTTACGTCGTCCACCCGGCCGCGAGGCATACCCCGGCGATGTATTTTATTTGCATTCCCGCTTGTTGGAACGGGCGGCAAAATTGGCACCGGCGTACGGCGGTGGCTCCCTGACAGCTTTGCCCATTATTGAAACCCAGGCCGGCGATGTCTCGGCGTATATCCCAACTAATGTCATTTCTATCACGGATGGTCAAATTTACTTGGAAGGTGATCTCTTCTATGCTGGCATTCGCCCGGCTGTAAATGCTGGCCTTTCCGTGTCCCGCGTCGGTGGGGCAGCTCAGACAAAAGCGATGAAACAAGTGGCTGGTAGAATGCGTTTGGATTTAGCACAGTACCGTGAGTTGGCCGCTTTTGCTCAGTTCGGCTCTGATGTGGATAAGGCAACCCAGCATCGGCTGGATCGTGGACGCCGGACCACGGAAGTCCTGAAGCAACCGCAGTATTCCCCGGTGCCGCTGGCTCATCAGGTAATGGTCATCTACGCGGTGACGAATGGTTTCCTGGATCACGTTCCGGTGGACAAGGTAACCGATTGGGAGATGACTTTCAGAAAATGGGTAGACGCACAGCGTCCTGATTTGGCGAAAACCATTAGTAAAGGGAAGAAAATGGATGATAAGACTATCGCTTCCCTGCGCCAGGCGTTGGATGATTTTAACAAGTCTTTTAGCCCGGAGTAAGAGGCATTCTGGCAACCGGTTTATGTCGGCGTGGATCTCTTTAGTGCCTTGCCAGTGAAGTTCTTGTACATGGTGTAAGAAGATGATCCACAGATTGCACAGATTACACGGATAAAAATATAGAGAATAAGATCTGTGCAAACCTACGAAATCTGTGCTTGGCTTTTTGGCCCCGGGTCGTCCGGATTAGGTATAGGGGAAGACGTTGGCTAACGATCGTGAAATAAAGCGACATATCAAGAGCGTGAAGAACATCGGGAAGGTCACCCGAGCCATGGAAGCGGTCGCCGCATCCAAGATGAGGCGGGCACAACAGCAGTTGCGGGCTGCCCGGCCATATGCAGAGAAAGCGCAAGAGGTGCTGAGCTTCCTGGCTTTCCTACCACGGGAAGGACAGCCGTTGCACCCATTGCTCTCGGTGCGGCCGGTGAAAAAGATGGGGCTTGTCTTAATTACGGCGGATCGTGGTCTGGCTGGTGGTTTCAATAGCCATATGCTTCGCAAGACAGTGCATTTTATCAAGGAGCAGGATAAACCGGTAGAGCTGGTTACCATTGGGCGGAAAGGCCGCGATTTTATGCTGCGCTATGGCCCTTCTTTGCGGGCAACGTTTCCTGGCGTGGGGGATCAGGTGACGGCAGTGGATGCAGGCCCCGTGGCTCGTTTGGTGATGGAGGATTTTATTCAGGGACGTTTTGATGCCGTTCATCTTTGTTACACTGACTTCATCAATACGGTGAAACAAGTGCCGGTGATTAAACCATTATTGCCCATTGAAGCTATTAAGCCGGAAACGAAGTGGTCGCCGGATTACATCTTTGAACCAGATCCACAAACTATACTGGATGATGTTTTATATCGTTTTTTAGAGTGGCAGATTTTAGCCGCTATGTATGATTCCATTGCCAGTGAGCATTCGGCACGTATGGTCGCCATGCACAATGCAACGGAGGCAGCGGTTGATCTGCAAGCTGCATTGACGCTTTCCTATAATAAAGCGCGTCAACAGCGTATCACGAGGGAAATTCTGGACATTGCTGGTGGTGCCAATGCGCTCGCTCAGCAATCGCCGTGAGATAAGAGTGGACGGTATTTCGCTCGCCGGGCCATCTGTAGGGAGGAAGTAATGGCGAAATCTGTAGGTAGAGTTGTACGGGTCATTGGGCCTGTCGTTGATGCTGAATTTCCAGACGGGGTTTTGCCCGATGTTTTCGACGCCGTTGAGATTCCACTTGAGGGCGGTGGCAAACTAGTTTGTGAGTCCCAACAACAATTGGGGAATAATAGGGTTCGCACTGTAGCCATGTCTACAACGGATGGCTTGCGTCGAGGCATGAAAGTGATCAATACCGGGACGCCAATAAAAGTGCCGGTGGGTGATAAGACGTTAGGCCGTATTTTTGATGTTGTAGGGAAGCCCATTGATAACTTGGGTGATGTAGGGACAGATATGGCTTATCCGATTCACCGCCCAGCGCCCCCCTTTGTGGAACAGTCTACTAAAACAGAAGTCTTTGAAACTGGTATGAAGGTTGTTGATTTGATAGCTCCTTTCACTAAGGGTGGTAAGACCGGTATTTTTGGTGGTGCCGGTGTCGGTAAAACCGTGATCATTATGGAGCTGATCCGCAATATTGCTGCTGTCCATAAAGGCTTTTCGGTGTTTGCCGGGGTCGGCGAGCGCAGCCGTGAAGGGAATGACCTCTGGTACGAAATGAAAGAGTCGGGGGTATTACCCAGCACGGTGATGGTCTTTGGCCAGATGAACGAGCCTCCTGGTGCCCGTTTGCGCGTTGGGCTGACCGGGGTGACCATGGCGGAGTACTTCCGCGATCAGGGACGGGATGTGTTGTTGTTTATTGATAACATCTTCCGCTTTGTGCAGGCAGGTTCTGAGGTATCTTCGCTTTTGGGGCGTATGCCCTCGGCGGTTGGCTATCAGCCGACTTTGGGTACGGATATGGGCGAGTTGCAAGAACGCATTACGTCCACAAAGACGGGCTCTATTACTTCGATGCAAGCAGTATATGTTCCGGCGGATGATTATACTGACCCGGCGCCGGCGACGGTGTTTGCACATTTGGACGCGACTATTTCCTTGGAGCGCTCTATTGCCGAGCAAGGCTTATACCCTGCGGTGGATCCGTTGGCTTCTACCAGCCGCATTTTGGATCCGCAGATTGTTGGTGAAGAGCACTATAATGTTGCCCGTGGCGTACAGCAGACTTTGCAGCGCTATAAGGAATTGCAAGATATTATTGCCATCTTGGGCGTGGAGGAATTGAGCGAAGAGGACAAGATCGCCGTGGCGCGGGCTCGTAAGATGCAGCGCTTTTTCTCCCAGCCGATGTTTGTGGCCGAGCAGTTCACCGGCCGGGCAGGCAGGTATGTGAAAATTGAGGAGACGGTGCGCGGTTTCCGCATGATCCTGGATGGTAATCTTGATGACATTCCGGAAGAAGCGTTCTACATGCAAGGCGCTATTGATGATGTTTTGGCTGCGGCGAAAGCGATGAAGAAAGAGGCTTGATTGCATATCCGGCCAACAGCGTAGCCGTTTTAATTGTTAAACTGGATAACGGTGTTTTCGGTTTTAACCATAGAGTAACACAGAATTTTAGTATCATCTCAAGAAGACAATGGTAAAAGTCTCTCGGCAAAAGCCATGGGATAGTTCCTAATTGATCCAGGACATACCCAAATCAATCAGATAGAAAATCGGTGTAATCTGGTCAATCTGTGGTCGGAATTGCTTTGTTGAACCATAAAACGGATTTCCGTTAGACTCCAGTGTGTTAAAGTAAAGGCGAGGGCAAATGGCAGCCACGATTCGTTGCGAAGTCGTTTCTCCGGAGCGCTTGGTCTTTAGCGAGGATGTCTTGTCTGTTCTTGTGCCTGGTGTTGCCGGACAGATGGGTATTTTGCCGCGGCATGCGCCGTTGATGACTATTTTGACGATCGGGGAAATTGTGGTGAAGCGACAAGACGGCAGTGAACTTTATTTCGCCGTTAGCGGTGGCTTCGTGGAGGTGCGGCCGGATAAGGTGGTCATTTTGGCCGATGCAGCCGAACGTTCCGATGAAATTGACATTGAGAGGGCGGAACAGGCGCAGGAACGAGCTGAGACATTGTTGCAGAGGAAGTTGCCGCCTACTGAGCGGGCTCCGTTGGAGCTTGCTTTGCGCCGGGCTCATCTACGGTTGAAGATTGCCCGCCGGCGGGCAGGTCGGGCTCCCCGGCCTATCAGCCGCGGTGAGGAAGAGGAAAAAGTGTAGTCAGTGGTTGGGTCGCATCTACACTGTAGGTTCCTTGGCACCAGCAGTGCAGAGACAGATTTCTCTGGGTAGAAGTTCACTTCACTTTGAGGGCGAGCTGTCTGTCTGTGAGGATGCTTGCGTTTATTAGTGCTTTCTGGTACTATGACCGCATTCTCGGCCAGGGACAGGTTGATGGGCGGAGGCGTTTACGGTAGAAGCGTGTGCAGGTATGAAGTTAGTAGAGCGGTTTTCCTGGCCGGTATTCCTGCTGTGGGCGCTGCTTGGTGTTTGAAGTGCTACAGGCGTCACGGGCGCTCAGTTAATAGGATGTAGGTTGCCTTGTTGGTGCGTGGTTCGCCTGAATATCATCTCCGGTAGGATACGGCATGTTCGCAAAGCAAATAGGTATTGATTTAGGAACAGTTAACGTTTTAGTATATGTCAAAGGGCGCGGCATTGTGCTGCAAGAGCCCTCCGTTGTTGCCATTGATATTAGTACGAATCGGATTGTTGCCATTGGTAGTGAAGCCCAGAAGATGGTTGGGCGCAATCCTGAGAGCATTGAAGTGGCTCAACCTCTCAAGGCAGGCGTCATTGCCGATTATATTGTGACTGAGGCAATGTTGCGTTATTTCATTCGTAAGATCGTAGGTCGGTTTCCTCTGGTCAAGCCACAAGTAATGATCAGTATTCCCAAAGGTGTCACCACGGTGGAAGCGCGAGCGGTTCATGATGCGGCCATGCAGGCCGGCTCCCGGGATGCTTATCTCTTGCCGGAGCCATTGGCGGCAGCATACGGCGCTGGCTTGCCTATTGAGACGCCTACCGGTAACATGGTGGTGGATATGGGCGGAGGTACTTCTGAGGCAGCTATCATTTCTCTGAATGACATTGTCGCCTGGAGTTCAGCACGTGTAGGTGGGCGACGCGTGAGTGAGGCGATTACGAATTACATCCGCAAGAAGTACAATTTGGTTATTGGCGAGCAGACAGCCGACGAAATTAAGATTACTATCGGTAGTGCGCTTCCTTTGGAAGATTCTCTGACGATGGAAGTGCGCGGCCGCGACCAGGTGGGTGGTTTACCAAAGACGATCCAATTTACTTCTGATGAAGTGACGGAAGCAATTGCTGAACCGCTTTCTTTGATTGTTGGCGTTATCAAACAAACGCTGGAGCAAGCACCGCCGGAGCTGGCTTCTGATATTATCGACCGCGGCATGGTGCTGACCGGCGGCGGTGCGCTACTGCGCCACGTGAGCGATTTGATCACGCAGGAAACCAGTGTACCCGTATTTGTTGCTGAGCAGCCTATGGCGGTTGTTGCAATTGGAGCCGGTCGTGCTTTAGATAACTATGACATAATGCGCCGGGGGATCATGCGTGTTTGAAGCGGAATTCTTGTAGGCGGTGCAATCTGCGGTTAGTACTTTGTCAGTGAAATTCTTGTACGCTGGACAAGAAAACAAGAATTTGACACGGGGCCGCAAAGGATATTAAGACGCAAAGAAAAAAAATAAATAGCCAAACAGACTGGGGCGACTGGACCAAGATGGGAGTGGAGCGGTACGATCACACAGAAAGAAAAATAAGAAACATTGCGGCTTTGCCTCTTCGCGCCTTTGCGTTTGGCTTTTTGGCTCTGGCTTGTCCAGGTTAGGAAGTCAGAAACCATAGAATCTAAACCACAGATTTCACCGGTTATCCGGATTGGACGGGTTACGCCGATAGAAAGAGTCAAAAATCAGTGGAATCTGTGCAAATCTATGGTTGTCTTTTCAGTTCTATCTTGAGTCAGGTTGGGGCAGACCATCAACGTTATCCTAAATTGACAATTGCTTTTATGGGTGTTAAAATCTTGTCTGCTCTGGTGCGTGCCAAGCGTGGTGGGCCTTTTCTTTTCTTCGCCCCAGGGTTGTTACCCAAAGCTCGTTTAATACGGGTTATATGAGCTTCACAATGATAGATGATCGTATCGTTTGCAACGAAATTTTTATGTCTTGAACTGTGGGCAAGTAAGATAATACTGCCAAGGTCAAGGAAAGTGCAAGCGGAACGTCATTACCCAGGAGCGGCAGCAACGATTGCGCAGTATCCTGTCAATGGGGAATTTTTAGTAAACAATACAACAAAAGCTTCCTTTTACCATAGCCCAGCGTTCACTTGTTATGTCTCTTGAAGATTTTTTACCTACGAGTGCTATTTGCTCTCCGGTTTGGAATGACAAAGTGTGTTGTTTGTTGTAACGTTGTCTTAGCAAATTAGGAACGGCATAGTTCAAGGTTGAATATAGCGACGATGCGTTTCACTGCTCACGATGAAGCGGGTGGAGCGATTACGAAGTGAATTGCTTAATGCCTTTTGGCCCATATCAAGATATGGATAAGTCCCCCTGTTGGGTGTTGGTGATGTTTGCGAGTGCTGCAACCTGCTTTTCCCCCCTCCCGGCCTTTTTCTTCTCCCAATTTTGGGGGAAGAAGGAGACGCCCGAAAGGTGGGGGGAGATGCTATGCTACCCTTTGCATCACAAACACTGTAGAGGGTGATGTCAAGGTATGTATACACATTTTTCCCTGTCTAACCTGTTTGTCCATCACCCTTTAGATGTGTCTTCTGTATCTTCTCAATATTGCGGGGAAAACCATAACGTAAAGACGCAAAACAGCAAGGGCGCAAAGAAAACACTTTTTACTGGGTGCCTGGCCTATAACCTAATTATTTTTGTTGACCATACCCGGGAGAAATAGAACGTATTGCATCTGGTAGTTCTGATGGTGGCTTTGAAAGGGGGTGATTGCAGATAGCAAATTGTAGTGGTGGCCCCGTGTTTTGGGGTAAGTTTGTTGTTATTGGCCGTCTGTGGACATTTTGTCATGTTTTGAGGAGGAGGACATGAAAGGTAAGTTTCTGTCGTTATTGACCTTGCTGATGGTGGTGAGCATGCTATTAGCGGCTTGTGGCCCTGCTACAACGCCGACGAAAGCGCCAGCTCCGACGAAGGCTCCTGTAGCTACAAAAGCGCCAGCACCGACGAAGGCTCCAGTGGCAAGCTTTAAGTGCACGGATCCTTTAGGATGTGTTGATGTCGCCAAGGGTGATCCTATCAAGATAGCAGCGTTAGCGGTGCTGTCTGGGCCAAATGCGTCTCTTGGTGAGGACTCCATCCATGGGATAGAGATAGCCATAGATGATATTGGCGGGAAGCTGTTGGGGCATCCAGTTGAGCTGGACAAAGAAGATGCGCTCTGCTCACCTGAAGGTGGTGTAGCTGCGGCTCAGAAAGTAGCTGCCGACAAGAGTATAGTTGGTGTAATTGGGACGAACTGCTCCAGTGCAGCGAAAGTAGCTGCGCCAGTGCTTTC
>WFQT01000454.1 GCA_015486895.1 Anaerolineae bacterium | reverse complement strand
TCGTGAAAGTCCGCTAAAAGGCGCCGCCGACACGGTAAGGACGGCGCTGAGCACGACAAAAAGCGCCATTTCACGCCTCTGGAAGACCTCAAACGCTATTTCTGGTACCAAAACTTAGATGTCAGGCGCAGTCTCAATCCCCGTCGTCCCCGTTCAGAGAGAGAAAAGGGCCGGCAAAGTAGCTTTTGCCGGCCTTTTTGTGCGCCAGGTGGGATGATTTCCCCGAAAACAGTCTCTTTTTTATCCCGCCGAGGACTCACAGAAGCAAATCGCGGGTTCGATGCTCCAGGGACATGCGAGTCAGCGCGGGAGTGACCGTAAGCAGAGTTCCCCGAGACGAGCCATGCCGGTAAACATGGTTGACGCGTGGCATGTTATCGCCATGCCTCACAATACCGCATTTTCTATGAGCTCTATTGTGAACGAAAGACGGGGGTTGTTTCTCCGATTTGGTCTGAAGCAGAACAATACGACATAAGAAGACCGGGTGAATGCCCCCTAAATTCTGTTCAAAGTCATCTCAAAGTTATGGACACATTCCGCTGGCCACTCAGCCCAATCCCTCGGGTCTACTGCCGGACGACTATCGTATCTCCCGGTTCCGTGGATCCCCGATCTTGAGCCAGGGTAGTGGGCATGTTCAACCGCAACGCTGAGCCCACAAGTAGTACGGATAAACCGAGATAGCGCGTTTTCATTTGCGTTTTCTCCCAATGAGGCATCAGTGCTTTAGCTGCTGAATTCTCATACAGTATCTGGGGCTTCAAGGATCAGGGCGTTGCATCATCTTTTCTGGTAACCGTGAACCACACCCGAGGATAAGGGAGAATCCCGCCCCACTGCCCTTTGTCATCCAGCATGACAGGCTCCGCGAAGTAGTCACCGGGTAAGTCGAAACTGCGCGTTTGCACGTAGAGGTATTCCTCGCCGGGTTGCAGGGTCATGTACTCAATGCCCGGAAAATCTTCTTGTGGTGCATCCCACCCGAGCGACTGGGCGTGGGGTCCTCTCACAGCGACTTCCATCTTGAGCCAATGTATGGGCCGTGTAGATTGGTTTTGCAAGTGAACGGTCACTGTGGTTGATTCCCCTGCTAGAGGGGCTGATGGAAACAACTGTAGCGCGTCTATGACGATGAGGTGTCCTTTGTTCGGCGATTGTAACTTGGATAGAGGGTGTTCTATTGGGCCACGTGGAGAATGGAAGAGAAGAAGAGCAATAGTAAGAAGCAGTAACAACGTGGTGGATAAAATGACGGGCCAATGCTGACGCCAGCGGAGCTGGTGGTAACATTCTGAGGTGTGTTGCTCTGCGACATCATTGCTTTCATTGCCTGGTAGTTTGGTTCTCACCGCACTTTTGGTGGGCAGCGGAGCCCGACGCTTTTGTTCCTCTTGATATTTATCATAAATGACCCGCCGTTCCTCCGCCGTTAAATGTAACGTCTCGACCTGGACAAATTTCCCAACGAACTCTGGCGAGGGCAAGAGTTTGTCGCGTTCCACTTTGGATATCAGGCTGTGGTCGAAAGCGATTGCTTGGGCCAGTTGCTTTTGCGTAAGTCTGGCTCTTTTGCGATAGTAACGAATGATGTCACCGAGTGTAGTTTGGGCCATTTTTCAAATTATCTTCAAATTTTCGCTTGAAATTCAAATAAATAGCATGTATGATATATATACAATTATATGCTTGAATACGCTAACCGCCAAATTGCGGGGAGCTGTGGCGCGTATGATGGTATTGATGCCATGTGCTATAGCAGGCCTGGCCGTTTGAGTTCCTTTTCTTCAACAATTGACTCATTCCGAACTGGTAAGAACACATGTCCGTTTAGTAGCCATGGTTTAGTAACCATGATAGGCGTACGCCCCACCGCACTGATGTGAACCTCATTCATTGGGTCACTCCAAGAGATCATAATTATTGAACAACAAAGTTCCACAAGTTGTTTATTGTTTATGATCTCGCAAAAACTTCAAGAAAAGAGCACAAATATGGACAAAAATGCGGATATGAACGTGTGTCTTATAAAGTGGCCAATATATATTGGTCTATTCATTTTTTCAGAGTCATGTTCAATAGCTAATGGTCAGTATTAACCGGTTGTTATTCTATTTCCTAAGTGGAGGTTCTCATGCGCGTGCGCTCTCAGTTCGTTGCCAAACTGTTCAATCTCATGGTTGTCTTAAGCATGTTGTTGCCGGTACTTGCTGCCGGTGCGGCGCCGGTGCAGGCGAGAAGTGTATCCCCAATGCCGACGGCGGCTGTGCGAGCGCCGGCCAACGTTGTTTTCCGCACACGCGTCAAAGTACGCCAGCGATCTGATTGGGCCCGGCTGGACAAGCTGGGTGTCGTGGTGCTGGCGAAACGGGCGGATTCAGCTTTACTGTTAGCCGATGACCAACAATTAGAGGCGTTGGCCCGGCTGCGTTTCGAGCCGAGGGGCAGCGACGAATTGACCGGGTTGTTGCGCGCCCAGGGCCCGGATAAAGCATGGCTGCGCACGAGCTTACAACCGTTGTTGGCTAAAAGCACAACGTTGCGAGCGCAGCTTCAGGCTGCACAGAGTGCGGACCAAACGGACAGCGTGGCCGTGGACGCTGCTCGGTCCGACCTGCGGGCTGCCTTGCACGCCCTCACGCCGGAGCAGATCGCCGGCATCGCTTCTTCCATCAGCCCGGACGACGATGGCGATGGGTTGACGAACACGCAAGAGTCCTGGTGGTGCACGGATCCCATGAATCCCTACACACGCGAAGACCCCAACCAGACTGGCGTGGGCATTCACAACGATGGCGAATACGTTCGCCGCTTGCTGCAATATCTTTACCACCCAGAGCAAGGCGACAGCCGTTTGGGGGCGCCCTTTGCTGGTTGGCCAATGGTACCGAGTGACGGCCACTTTAACCCGAATTGTTTGGACGCTGATCGGGATGGCGTTCCTGACCAAGTGGAACTTTTTGTCATCGGAAGCAACCCGAACCGTGAAAGTACATCTGCCGACCGTTACGACGACGGCCAGAAATTCTTCGGAATCACTCCGTCCAATTGGGGTTATTTGCCGCGCGCTGAGGACGGCGGCTACGTGTCGGCTAACTTGCCCAGCTTCGTTAAGTGGCCTGGTCGGAGCTTGTTCGCTGCGGCGTTTGCTAAACCGGAGATTGTCATCGCGTCCGGGTCGATCACCGTGACCGCGGTAACGCAGATCACAACCGATCATACTATCATTACAGGAACTGCCAATTCCTACGGTACAGCACAGACAAATGGTACCAGTGACGCTGTCGCCAATACAACGAGCTGGAATGACTGGCAGGAGGTCTCGTTAGCGACGCCGCAAGGACTCAACGCACAACAACAACTTGAGATTGCAAGTGGGGAAGCCTTCTTTACAGTCGAAGAAGGTGTGAATATCCAGAATACCTCCGAGTTTGTTGCGTCCGCAGCGTCATGTGTGGGCGGAATTGCTACTGCGGAAACTGGCTTGGGAATTGCAGTTGCCGCATTGGCTTGTCCAGATATGATTGTCAAAGCCTTTCATTACGGCCAGAGCATCGGTGAATCCCTCAGTCAGCTCGGAGCGCCGCCTGTATCTGCCCCAATTGACATTCCCCCAGGCACGACGCTGGATGATCCCAACATCAATTTCGATTCGCCCGGCTTGCGCGATGCCCTGAAGGGGAGCTACATTGACAGCTCGGGCAACCTGCAGGTTCCGGCCTCGCGTCCCCCGACCGCCCAAGAGCGTGTCAACCAACAAGCACAGACTGCCGGCACGCAGGATCGCACTCGCGGCGGGGCGGGGAGCAGCTTGAGCAGTGATGGTCACTCTCAGATCACTGTGCAAAACCATGTCCAGGTGACGATTCCCGCCCAACGGCAGGTGCCTGTGTTGACCAGGACTTCTGGCCATTCCACAGGCGGCGCCCAGACAGCTACGCACACGGACTTTCAACAATACACCACTTCGCAGACTCAGCAATTCTCCTCTGGCCAATCCTGGGGCAATGCTACTGCCGTCAACAGTGCGCACGCGGCGGATCTGACGTTCAGCTACCTGATCAAGAACGTCGGCACGGATTACGCCCGTCAGCTTGGCGATCTGGCATTCAGCATCTTTCTCGGCGATAACCCAAATCCCATTTACACCTACTACCCCGCCACTGACTTCGGCGGAGACGGTATGCTGCACAACTTGCTGCCGGGTGACGAGAATACCAAAGGGCCCTTTGCCACACATCCTATCCCCCTGACGCTGGATCAGATGCGAGCCATCGATCTTGGCCAACCACTGAGCATTGTGTTGGTCAATTACAGTTACGGCGCCGATCAGATATTCTACCAGGACGCGCTCAACAGCGACATCGAGTTTATGTATGCGCGCCATCTTCCCGAGGGCGAACGCTTTGAGTCCGTCTTGGTTCCCATTATCCCGAATGGACAGGCTCCTGAGACCGTTCAGACGGTCATGCAACACTTCTTCCCGACGCAGACCGATGCTAACGGGAACTTGGTTGCCATTGCGACGCCAAACCTTGACAGCGGCGCGCTGACCTTCGACGTCCATGCCCAGAGTACGGTTTCGTGGTGGAACACGTACCTGGGCGGGTTGCCGACGGGGGTTTACAATTTCCAGGACATGATTGTGCACCCTAACCCGGTCACCCCGTACACGGTTCTCATGCGCTTTGAGCAAGACAGTGATCATGATGGCTACAGTGATGTCAGCGAACGACGTCTTGGCACCGATCCTTTTGACGCGAGTTCACGTCCCAAACCGGAACTACTCGCTGGCCTGTACAAGATCCGAAACGGCAACACCGTGACCGGCACACTCTCTTTCCTAAACACTGGCTTGTACGATGGTTACGGCATTAAGGCGATCATGATCGCGCCCGATGATTCCATTAGCATCACCGACGGAATAGTCGGCGGCGCTGGCCGGGTGCGCGCTCAAAAACAAGTCATCGCTGGCAGCCGCATCGAGTCGCCAGTTTACCAACCGGCCACCTGGCGCGGCACGGCACGGCCGGCGAGCAGCGGTTACTACACTGATTGGCAGGACCGCCTTTACTCGTTCACTGCACATTGCGCTGCACCTGGTGGTTGTGCAGTCGGCCAAGGCAACTGGACTATTACCTGGAATGATGGGCTAGGCAACACGGGCACGCTGAATCCGAGCACTGGCTATGTCTCGCCTGCGCCTCTGACCGTGGGCGCGTACGGCCTCGCCGTGGCCTTGATTTCGGGCACAGTGCTCGATGGTGACCAGTTCACGGTGCAAGCCCAATCCCCGCGTGACACCTTTCGCTACACCATCAACCGGGAGCCGCACAGTGATCCTATCATCGTCGTCACCTACAATGACCCGCAGGGCAGTCACCACTTCGTCATCCCAACGGCAGCTATGCACTTAAGCAATCCGACCGACAATCTGATCGCGTTCAGTGGTCAAATGTTGCCAGACCCAAGCGCGCGTATCATCACGACAGCGCCACTGGCCCAGGGTGCAAACACCATCTCGCTTCTTGTCAATAATCCCACGGAACAGTTGATCAACAACGGTTATGTGTTGGCTCAATTAACGGACATCACCGGCACCGTAGTTTCTCGCGTGCAAACGCGACCGGATTTTCCGCCCGGCCCCAGCAGCCAGACGCTCACCTTCAACACGGCAGACTTCAGCCCAGCCTACAACCCGAGCCAGGACTACATCGTTGCCGCCTATTGGACAGACTACCAGGGCGATCTCATTGGTGCAGCCGCCCGGCCCCTGTCCAGCTTCCAGGATGATCCTCGCCCCGCTTTCGCCATGGCCGCGGCGGATGAGACCTGGGACTTCGGCACGGCCCAGCAGGGCACGCTGATGCAACGCAACTTCACGCTGGCCAGCGTGGGCTACATGGATCTGCTCACGCACATCGGCAGCGCCCCAGGCATCTCCGTGCAAGGGCCATCCCTGACCGCCATCTCTCCGGGCGATACGGGCACCTACACCATCACCATCAACACCCAGGACCTGCCCACCGGCCCTTACACCCAGACCATCCCCGTGCGCACCAGCGACCCGGCCAACCCCACCAAGACCATCACCATCCAGGGCGAGATCACGCCCATGCCTTCGGACGAGCCTGGCGGCGCTGTCATCCGGCCCCTGGATTACCCCCTGCACGTCAACGGCGACCACAACCAGGGCGAGTGGTACGAATTCACCCACGACATCGACCCGGCTCACGCCCAGACTCTGCACCCGGTGAAAGTGTACAGTCAGGATTACAGTACGTTGTTGGGGGTGGGCAAGTATGGTACGGACTTCGGACAAGGCACGGCTTCGTATGACATGTTCGGCGATGGGCGGGATGGTGCCATGCCGGGTATCGGCAACCTGGATAACGACCACGGCGTGGGTGTGGGCATCGTCAATAGCGGCAGCCAGGGCTCGACTTCCATCAACGTGACGGACGTCCATGCCGTTTGGCGCGTCAACCCCGGCGACGTGGTACTCATTCACCAGACACAGGGTGCCAATGCGGGCTGCTGGGAGCTGAACAAAGCCGTGTCAGACTTTGGCGGCGGCACCGCGACGTACCAGTTGGAAAAACCGATGAAGTGTAATTACGCCAGCGGCGGCAACAAC
>WFQT01000453.1 GCA_015486895.1 Anaerolineae bacterium | reverse complement strand
GACCTGCCCGGCACACGAAAGAAAGTCTATTTTCGGTGGAGGGGTCTTCGTATTGCCTGAGTAATATATTTGAGATCAGCGTTTATCTACGAATATATCTTATACGAGGAGGTTTTGGAATGAGCACCAAGAATATGCTGGTCGTCGACCCGGTAATGGGTATGGCTGGAGATATGTTCTCTGCTGCCCTCATCGGGCTAGGGGTACCTGCGCCAGTGATAATTGGAGCGATGGAGCGCGCAGCTCGCCTACTGGGGGAAGCCAAGATAAACGCGGAAGTAGTTAACATGAGCAAAGAGCCAGGGATACACCTGCGGGTTGACTTGGAAACTAACGATCCCCATCTGACAGCCGGCGACGCCCGCAAGTACTTGGAGACAGCCATCCAGAGGGAACACCTATGCCTTCCCTATGCCACCCTTGCCCGACAAACGCTAGAGATACTCATCGCTGCCGAGCGACAAGCCCACAGCGGTGGCAGGCTTGACTTCGGGGAGTTAGCCGTCACGCCCATCGGCATAGCTCACACCCCTTATAAGCACGAGGCACCGTATCAGCCCCGCCAAAGTGAAATAGGCGAGTTCTACGTTGAGATCTTTCCAGAGTTCGCAGTAGGGCTCGTAGGAGTGGAAAAACTCTCTTATGTTTACATGGTTTCCTATTTGCACCAATCGCATGGCTATTCGCTAACTGTAACCCCGCCGTGGCAAGTAGACGAGAGGCCTCAACAAGTAGGGCTGTTTGCGAGCCGTTCCCCTAACCGCCCTAGCCCCCTTGGGCTCACATTAGCGGAGGTACGCCAGATTGAAGGAAATCGGATTTACACTGGCCCGTTAGATCTGTTTGACGGCACACCGGTAGTGGATATCAAGCCGCACCTGCGCACACTGGACGAGACAGATTTTGGCAATGATGGCTGGCTGGCCGACAGCGATCACTTGAGGCTCCATAAGGAGGGAATACCGCACTATCACGGCGGCGAGGAATCAGTTCTACACGAAGCCCAAGATATTCTGTTGGATGTCATAGGAGCTGCCAAAGGGTTGGATTTCCTGAAGGTACCCTTGGACAACGTGGTTTGCTTGACGCCGATTGCTGTCGGAGGCGGGGAGATACGGTTTTCCCACGGGGTGCTACCGGTTCCGGCGCCGGCGGTTATCGCAATCCTGAAGCGGCACAGGATGCCCCATGTGAGCGGCCCCGTGGATGTGGAGCTGCTGACGCCCACCGGTGCAGCGTTGTTGGCTGCGCTCCATCCTAAGTGGCGACCGCGGGACCTCGCCTCGGAGAGCAAGACAATTCGACGTGGGCTTGGTCTTGGCACTAGAAAGCTGGAGCCCCTCAATGGGCTGTGGCTGGCATTACGCCGAGACGAAGATTCAACGCAATGACGCTGAATTAACGGCGGCCTACTTGAACACGACCGAGCGCTTTAGCTCTCTTTGCTCTCAGTGCCATGATTTGCCAGGAAAATCGTCTGTGTTGGGTATGCGAACTCGATTCCTTCTTCCGTAAACTGCCGGAAAAGAGCTAGGTTGATATCCTGCTGAGTATCCATGTACACTTGGTAGTCCGGCGAGTCCATGTAGTAAACGATCTCATAGTTCAGGGCAGAGTCGCCGTAGGACTTGAAATGAGCTCGATCGAAAGAGGCATATTCCTGCGCATTGATGATCTGCTTAAGAATCTCCGGGATTTTCTCCAGTTTCTCCGGGGGTGTTTCGTAAACCACGCCGATGGTAAACACTACTCGCCGGCGCTTCATATGTTTGTAGTTCCGGATCCTGCTGGAAAGGAGATCAGTATTGCCGAAAACTAGCAGTTCCCCGGAGAGGCTCCGTATTCTGGTGCTCTTCAGGCCAATTTTCTCTACCGTCCCGGAGAAATCGTCAACAACCACAAAATCGCCTTCTATAAAAGGCTTATCAAGGATAATGGAGAGGGCAGCAAAAAGATCACTTAAGATAGTTTGAACGGCCAGAGCTACAGCTATCCCAGCTACGCCAAATCCAGCTATCAGTGAGCCGATATCAACGCCTGGAATGTTGTCTAATATCAGGAGAAAGAAAGCAGTCCAAATTACCAGCCTTCCGATGAAGACCATGGTACTGATGGCGGCCGTCTTTTCTCCTTTCCCCACCCCTTTGTCAACGAGGTAATCTAAGATAGCGTTGCTCCAAATGCCTCCCTGCAACAATATGATGACTATTGTGATGGCACTGATGATCTCTGCCGTTTTAGCTGGTAACGCCAGCATCAACGCACCAGAATATAGGGCTACCACTACCATAAACCACCACTTGGTCTGCTTCACAAGCTGAACCACCAAGTCATCCAGGGTGTTTTTCGTCTTCTTGGTAAAGGCGAAGAAACGGCCGGCCATGAACTTTCTGACCGCTAGCAGCACGATCCATACTGCCGCTGCGCTGATTAACGCCGCCAGCCATGTGCGCAGAGAGTTGTGGTAAAAGATTTTGTTGAGCAAAGTTATTTCGGGCATTGAGTCGGGTCTCCTTTCGACGTTATGCCCATAGTTTAATCAAAGACAACCAGGAACGCAACAAACTTGCATCCGCCGAGGCACGCACAACTTGTGTATCCCACGACATGCCGGCGGGCACACCTCAGAAACGCACAGGTGCGTCTCATTCCCACCGGAACAGGTGAGCAGCCAGAAGAGAACTCACCACCAGGGTTCCTACCAATATGGTTACTTCTATCAGGTGAGCGCTCCACGGGTCGCCGAACCAGAGCCCTCGCATCAATGTAACCACGTGGGTCAAGGGGATAAAGTTCGCTGCCTGCCGGACACCGTGAGGAAGCACTTCTATCGGGATGGTGGCGCCAGAGATGAACATCATAGGGAATGCCAGCACCATGCCCACAGTCTGGGCTATCCGGGCGGTGGGCGCCAGAGCCGCGAGCAGGTAGCCCAAGGCGTAAAATGCCAGCGCACTTAGGGTGAAACCCAGAAACACGCTGAGCCAGTTGCCGCTGAAATGGATGTGGTATGCCAACTTCCCTATCACTACTAGTAGCAGGACTCCTATCAGCGTCATCAAGTAGTTGCCTGTCACGTCGGCGGCCAGGTAAATCTCCGGGTGCAGCGGCGTAGCCCGGAAGCGCCGGAGGATGCCTTTATCCCGGTTAGTCGCGGTATCGATAGGTACGCTGATAAGCCCCACCGTCACAATGATCAGCCCAATATACGAGGGGACGGAGATATCCATCGTCCCCAGGCCGCCAAAAATAGCTTCAGGCTTGTTGCCGTAGATCATTCCGAAAAGGATCAGCATCATCGGGGCGTAAGCAATGGTGAAAAACGCTGCCACTGGCTCCCGTAGGTATAGCTTCACTTCAGCTATCATGAGATTCCAAAACGCCTTCATTGTTCCTTGTTCCTCCGTTCACCAAGTATTGTTACACACGAAGCCCGGAACGGCGGGGCACGCCGTATGCAATACGTGATACGTAGTTTTTTCCCTGATCAATCGCGCATCTCCCGGCCAGTCAGGGCCAGGAAAACGTCCTCTAACGTCGGTTGCTCCGTGTGCAAGTCCCGGAAGGGGACATTGGCTTGCTCCAAAATAGTCACCACACCGGAGAGAAGTTTCTCGCCCTGGCCATAGATCACCACGCGCTCACCGATCCGCTCCACCTTGGCGACGCCGGGTACCCTTCGGAACGGCTGCAAATCCAAGCTGCCACTCAGTGTGAAGGCCACGCGCTTCTCCGCTCCCAGGGAGCGTATCAGCGCGGCAGGTGTATCCAGTGCCACGATTTTCCCGCGGTCGATGACCACGACGCGGTCGCAAAGTTGCTCCGCCTCCTCCATATAATGTGTCGTCAGGAACACAGTCTTTCCCTGACCACGGATGTTTCGCACCAAATCCCACATGGCCCGTCGCGCCTGGGGGTCCAGCCCGGTGGTGAGCTCGTCCAGGAAAACCATCTCCGGGTTGTTGATGAGGGCCAGGGCGATGAAAAGACGCTGTTTCTGTCCACCGGAGAGGCCACCGAAGTAAGCTTTCTCCTTCTCCGCCAATCCGAATTGCTCCAGCAGGGACCGCCATTCCACCGAATGCCGGTAGAAGGAAGCAAAAAGCCGCATAGCCTCCCCGACTTTAAGCCGGTCTGGAAGCCCGGCTTCCTGCAACTGCGCCCCGATTCGTTGGTGCAATTGGTAGCCATCTTTCTGCGGATCCATCCCCAATAGCGTTATGACGCCCCCATCCGGCTGGCGCAGTCCTTCAATGCACTCGATCGTGGTGGTTTTGCCCGCTCCGTTGGGTCCCACCATACCGAAGACTTCCCCTTCCTGCACCTGGAACGAGATGCCATCCACGGCCACTAAGTCGCCATAAGTCTTGCGCAGCCCCTCCACCTGTATCACCGCCATTTTTGCCTCCACGATTGCCTCACTTACCAAGAATTTTCTTCAAAGACTTCACATGCCCCTCGAAAGCCTCTCGGCCTTTCGGCGTGACGGAGATGTACGTGTGGGGCTTGCGCGCCACGAAAACCTTCTCGATGGAAACGTACCCCGCGTCCTCTAGCTTCCGCAGGTGAGCCCCCAGGTTGCCATCGGTGACGCCCAGCAGGTTGCGGAGCGCAACGAAGTCCATCTGAGAGTCATCTGAGAGCGCCGTAAGCGCAGCCATGATCTTCAGGCGCACCGGCTGATGGATGATGGGATCGAGCTCGGCCATGGCTCACCTCCAGTTCCGCAGGATGTAGGACCCGCTGAAGAAGAGCGCGCCGCCGCCCAGGATCGCCATGATCAGGTTGAAATACCCCGGCACCCAGAGGTAGCCGATGGTTGCCACTACCGTGACCCCGACGCCGATCCACGCCAGCGGGCCCCACATCCACAGCCCCATCACCACGTAGCCGAGCATGACGAACAGGGTGATGAGGAACGCAACCGCTTCGCCGCTCACTGGCTTCGCCACCCAGACAGCAAGGTTCGCGTACAGGAGCAACGCCAGCCAGAAGAGCCCGATCCGGTAATCGTGGAGCGGCCTGCGAACCTGTTTTGAAATCCAGGCGCCGATCACGACCGATGCGACGATGCCCAGGCCAACCAGCACCATCCAGAGAATCCCGGAAGTCTTCTCGTTCAGGAACTGGCCGCCCAGGTACCCGAAGAACCAGACCACCCCCCAGAGCATCAGGTAGTAGGGGCCGCCGCCGTGGGCCAGCGCCTTCCTGGCCCGCCTCTGTACCTCCTCGACGATCTTCAGCGATTCCTTTGCTTCCTCATGTGTGATGTCCATTGCATCCTCCTTGTCGTGTTGTTAGAGTGCTCTGCAATACAGAGTGCTCTAATTATAATCGAAAAGCAGGGAGTTGTCAAGCCCTTTTCGAAGGAAAATCACCTGAAAATTACAGAGAAAGATCGTGATGACCTGTGCCACTTAACGGAAAGAGAAAGGAGCCACCTTGAGGTTACCAGCGCACAAGAGAGGGCGTGCGAGGTAGTATTTTGTCGGTGAAGTTCTTGTACACGGTGCCAGAAAATGAACCACAGATTGCACGAATAGAAAGCATCATCTCTCGCTTCCCTACCGTCTCCTGGGGGCGCATTCACCGAGGAGCCTGCATCCTCAGATTGGGCATGGTTGTATCCTGTGTTGTCAGATGCGGCATGATAATTTAGCCGGTTGCTTTCCCGTATCCCCCTCCGCCAGGGGTGGCAATCCCCACGCGGGCGCCTTTTCGGGCCGGGAAAGTGATTTTGCCCGGCAGAATTCGGTACCCATCCCTCTCCGGCAAACTTGCAAGCTCCGGCGGCAAGACCTCGTCCGCTGCCGGGAAGTAGCGATTTTCCCCTTTGGCCCCTGGCTCGCCACCGTAGAGGCCGTAGGGTGCATGTCGTCGCCGTTCGGACAGGATGGTCGCCGTGGCATCGGCGAGAAGCTCCACTTCTCGGTACACGCCGTCGCCGCCCCGGTGCCTGCCGTCGCCGCCAGAGCCCCGACGCAGTTCGTAGCGCGTGACGCGCAGCGGGTAGGCGTATTCCATCGCTTCGACGGGCGTGTTTAGCGTGTTGGTCATGTGAACGTGAACGCCGGAAAGCCCGTCCGCCTGCGCCGACGCGCCCATCCCCCCGGCGATGGTCTCGTAGTAAGCAAACCGCCCGCCGGTACGTGGGTCATCCCCGCCAATGGTCAAGTTGTTCATCGTGCCCTGGGACGCCGCGGGCACGATCTGCGGCAGTGCCTGAGCGAAAGCTCCCAACACAGTGTCTGTT
>WFQT01000452.1 GCA_015486895.1 Anaerolineae bacterium | reverse complement strand
GAATTCGGCACACCAAGGCAGCTTCTGTTTGGTGATGTGATCGTGGCCGTTCTTAGGAAAAAGCTGGAGAATTCCGCTTGGAAGGCTCTGCCGTCATATTCCGGGCTGCCCCAAGATAAATGGCTCCATGCGCTGCAAAAGGATTCGTTCATCAAGGAGCTCTGGCCTGCACAACATCTCTTGGGCAAGGCTGGGGTTCTCAAAGGTGAGTCGGCAATTGTTCAAATGCCCACCAGCGCTGGTAAAACGAAGGCAACTGAACTGATCCTTAGAAGCGCATTTCTTGCGGATCGGATTTCACTGGCCATCATCATCGCACCGTTTAGGGCGCTGTGCCATGAGATTAAGAACAGTCTCGTCGATGCATTCCACAATGAACCCACCAAGGTGGATGAATTATCAGATGCTCTTCAGGCCGATTTCGAGATTGCCGAATTGCTGGGGAACCAACAAATCCTTGTTGTAACTCCTGAAAAGCTACTCTACGTCCTTCGACACGCCCCGGAGTTAGCGCCCCATATCGGAATGCTGGTCTTTGATGAAGGTCACCAGTTTGATAGCGGCACTCGTGGGATTACTTATGAGCTGCTTCTTACTTCGTTACGTTCAATGATTCCCGACAATACCCAGAAAGTGCTGATCTCCGCAGTCATTAGTAATGCCGAGTCTGTCGGTGAATGGCTGAATGGCGAGCCAAATGTCGTCGAAGGAACCTCCCTTATTCCAACTTTCAGGTCTGTCGGGTTTGCAAGCTGGCTCGATCAATTAGGAAGGATTGAGTATGTTGACAGTCACGACGCTGAACAAAATGAATTTTTCGTTCCAAGGGTAATTGAGCGATTCAATCTTGGCAGAAGAGGTAGAGAACAAAAGGATCGGTTTTTCCCGGAGAAGAAAGACGGCCAAGCAATTGCACTTTATCTTGGAATAAAACTATCCACCAACGGAAGTATTGCTATTTTCTGCGGGAAAAAATCAACTGCTGCAAGCATCTGTGGAAAAGCAGTTGATATTATTCAACGTGGTATTCCACTTCCGCTGCCACGCGAATTTTCAGACTTGAAGGAGATTGAGCGGCTTCATTATCTCCATGTAGAAAACCTTGGTGATCGAGCATCGCCTTCAATGAGTGCCAAGTATGGCATATTTACTCATCATGGCAATACACCACATGGCATTCGTCTTTCAGTGGAACATGCTATGCGTGAAAATCTTGTGAGGTTCGTTGTATGCACATCCACATTGGCACAAGGCGTAAACCTTCCCATTCGATATCTTATTGTAACCAGCGTCTATCAGGGATTGGAAAGAATCAAAGTTCGTGATTTCCATAATCTCATTGGTCGGGCCGGTCGGGCTGGAATGCATACCGAAGGTAGCATACTGTTTGCAGACCCAATTGTGTATGACAAGCGACGTACCCGAAAGGACGGTTGGCGATGGGATATAGTCAAAGAACTGCTTGATCCTACAAAATCAGAAGAATGTGCCAGCAGTCTCTTTCAACTGATCCCGCTGATTATTAAGAACGACCGAAACAAGTCAAAAGACAAAAGGAACCATACGTTAACGTGGGATATTCTGTCTTTTGCTGAGACTCATATAGGTGGGTGGGACTCCCTGAGTGAAGTTATTAGCGAGATTGCGAAGGAATATGGCGAAAGCGGCTTCACTGTCGATGCTGTGACATCTCAGTTCGAATTTTTTAGCCAGACTCTCTCTTCTATCGAGGGTTTTCTTCTTTCAAACTGGGATGTAGATGACAGTGGTCTTTCGGAAGCCGACATTGTTGATCTTGCAGAACAGACTTTAGCATATTTCTTAGCGGATGAGGAAAAGCGTAAACAGATACAAAAGTTGTTCAAGATTCTGGCTGACAATATATCAAACCACATAACCGATATTAGTCGCAGGAAAGCTTTTGGTAAGACACTCTATGGTGTCAACGATGCCATAGAAATTGAGGCATGGGTAAAAGATAATGCAGATACACTTCTTGGCGCTCAAAATGGAGAGGATCTTTTTGACATCACTTGGCCGTTAATAGCGGGTCATATCCACAACAGAGCTTTCAATAAGTTCGACAAGAAAGATGTCCTGAAAGATATTACAAAGAAGTGGATGTCTGGAACTCAATTTCATGAGTTTTTCCGAATTGCCGACAACAATAAATGTAGGCTTGGCAAAGGAAAGAGACCTAGAAAAGTCAAACTTGAGAATATTATTGATATCTGCGAGGGAGGCATTGCCTATGATGGTGCTCTTCTTGTGAGTGCAGTGTGTGAATTTGTAGAAACATTGGACCGCGACGGAACAGGCGACTCAATCAATCGACTGCAGCTTTTCCAAAAGCGACTTAAATATGGCCTGCCAACGGAAACCGCCGTTTCTCTTTATGAGCTTGGTTTTTCAGATCGAGTTATCTCTCAGGACCTCATTGCATCCATGAACCTGACAGCGACTCAGAAAAAGGATCTCGTGAAGGTGCTGAAACAAAACCAGGACGATGCAAAAGCAGTGATGGACAAATACCCAAGCTATTTCCAGGAGCGATTGAATGAACTCTTGCAGTAAAAATTCAGATTCTCAGTCAAAGCTATCCAGAGCTCAAGGATGCCTGCTGGGCCAGCTTGCCGGTGATGCACTTGGCGGCCTGGTGGAGTTTCAGGCACCCGAGCAGATTAGACGGGAATATCCCGGTGGTGTCCGGGAACTGGCGGACGGTGGCACATGGAATACCATTGCTGGTCAGCCGACCGATGATTCTGAAATGGCTCTACTGCTTGCTCGGATGCTGGTGAAGAAAGGTTCCTATGAACCGGAGGAAGCACGGAAAGAATATCAATATTGGCTGAGTTCCGATCCCTTCGATTGCGGTATGACCATCTCTGCCGGGTTGCGTGGAAATCCCAATCCCGACAGCCAAGCCAATGGAGCCATGATGCGGATCAGCCCGCTGGGAATCTTCGGAGCCGAATTTGAATTGAATCAGGTGGCTGTGTGGGCCAAGCAGGATGCGGCTCTTACCCATCCCAATCTGATTTGCCAGCAGACGAACGCGCTTTTTGCAATGGGGATTGCCCTCGCCATTGCTTCCGGCTGCGACCGCAAAGAGCTATACCAGCACATCCGGCAGTGGGCAGTCGACATGCCCGTTGAACCCGCTTTGCTGGATACCATCGACAAAGCAGCCGATGAACCGCCAGCGGATTATGTCCACCAACAGGGTTGGGTTTTGATCGCTTTTCAGAATGCCCTGTGCCAACTGCTTCATGCGCCAAGCCTCGAGGACGGTGTTGTCGATACCATCATGCGCGGAGG
>WFQT01000451.1 GCA_015486895.1 Anaerolineae bacterium | reverse complement strand
TGCGCCCAGTAGGTGAAATCCAATTTATGGATTTTGTTACCTTGAGTATGGAGCAGTTAGTACTGCAAGCGTCAAAGATCCGTTTCATGTTTGGCGGGAAGGCAAAAGTCCCAATGGTGTTGAGGATGCCGGGCGGCTCAGGAACTGGCGCGGCTGCCCAGCATTCTGAAAGTTTGGAGAATTGGTTTGTGCATGTGCCAGGACTAAAAGTAGTTATGCCTAGCAACCCTTATGATGCCAAAGGCCTATTGCGTGCTGCCATCTATGATGATAACCCTGTAATATTTATAGAGCACAAACTACTTTACAAAACTAAAGCTTTCGTCCCTGAAGAACCATATGTTGTACCCCTAGGAGAAAGTAAAAAAGTACGAGAGGGTAAGGACCTAACTCTTGTTGCTACTTCGGTGATGGTTGGGCGTGCATTGGAGGCTGCTAAACAACTGGAAGAGGAAAACATCCAGGTAGAAATCATTGATCCACGCACTCTGAAACCGCTGGATATGAAACCCATTATTGAGTCGGTAAAAAAGACTGGCCGAGCCCTGGTTGTCCACGAGGCCGTAAAGATCGGAGGCTTTGGTGGGGAGGTAGTCGCTCGCATTGCTGAAAGCGAAGCTTTTGATTACCTCGAGGCACCGATCCGACGATTAGCGGGCTTAGATGTGCCCATTCCTTATAACCGGACATTGGAATACCACGCTGTTCCACAGATAGAGGACATTGTCAACGAAGCCCGCAAACTCAGCCAGGGAGTGATTTGAGGTTGCTATGGTAAAAGCAGTGATTATGCCTAAATTCGGGTTTACCCAGGAAGAAGCAAATATTCTTGCTTGGTTAAAGCAGCCAGGCGAATCTGTTGAGCAGGGAGACCCAATTGCTGAAGTTTCTACAGATAAGGTCGATATGGAAGTGGAAGCCCCCACTTCAGGTGTATTGGACGGCATATTATATCAAGAAGGAGATACTGTGCCGGTGACAGCAGTGATTGCTTACATTCGTGACCCTGATGAGACTTTGCCAGACGATCTATTACATCCCCTAGCTTCTGCTGTGAGTCCGGCGTCGATATCTTCCCCTAATAATGCGTCTATGTCAGTCGTTACGGCACAAGACGCGACAGTACCGAAGACGACATCGTTGCGTGCCACGCCGGTGGCAACCAAGCTCGCAGAAGATAAGGGGATAAACCTGAATCAGGTTATGGGTACTGGCCGAAGTGGTCTTGTCACCCGACGTGATGTGGAAGCATACCTGGCTAGCAGCGGTACTGCGTCTATAGTTCGAGCTGTTCCTGCGGCCCGACGTCTGGCCCGAGAACTAGGGGTGGATTTGACAAATGTGGTTGGGAGCGGCCCCCACGGTCGGGTACAATCTTCAGACGTACGTACGTTGAAAAAAACGTTGGCATCTCCTCCTTCTGACCGTACCTCTGCCGCGACCGCGTTGCCTCCCCACGTCGCCGAAGTGATTCCGTTGCAGGGCATTCGGCGCACTATTGCCCAGCGCATGCAAGCCAGCGCTCGCGAGGCTCCACACATCACCTTTGATCTTTCCGTCGATGTCACCTCAGCCGAAGACTTTCGTCATCGCGCCAATTCGTCGTTAGCAGAGGGCCAGGCTCGTGTCAGTTTCACTGCTATCCTCGCCCGTGTCTGCGCTTGGGCCTTGCGCCGGCACCCGCTACTAAACGCACGTTTGAACGGTGATGAAATCCAGTTGCTAGCACCCGTCAATATTGGTGTTGCTGTAGCCCTATCACAGGGATTAATCGTGCCGGTGGTACGGAATGTTGATCAAAAGGGCGTGACCCAAATTGCAAGTGAGATTTCTGATCTGGCGAAACGAGCTCGTGCCGGGAAACTGCGGCCTGATGATGTAGAGGATGGGACTTTTACCATTTCCAATTTGGGCATGTTCGGGGTCGAACGCTTTACAGCCATCATTAATCCTCCGCAAACGGCAATTCTCGCCGTAGGACAGATGCGCAATCAGGCAATAGTGGACGCTGCCAATAACATCATCGTTCGCCCAATGGCAGCTCTCACACTCTCAGCGGATCACCGCGTGGTCGACGGTGCCATCGTTGCCCATTTTCTCGGCGATCTGCGCTCTGGAATTGAGCAACTTGACACCCTGATTATGTGAAACACTATGTTAAGAGGAAGTTTGTATGCCCGAAATTACCGCAATAGTTCAACATGAAGCTGGTTTACACGCCCGACCACTAGCACAATTCGTCAAAACGGCCAGGAAGTTCGATGCGAGCATTCGCGTAACTAATCTGACCCGGAACAGGGGTCCAGCCGAGGGAACTAGCCCTTTAAACCTGATGTTGCTGGCTGTATCACAGGGACATGAAATCAGAATTGAAGCTGATGGTCCAGAGGCGGAAGAAGCGTTAGTCGCCCTGCGAACATTGATAAATCAGGACTTTGAAGGATAGAGGGAGCACTATGTTTGATGAAGTCGCTGCTAATGCAGGCACCATCATAGTCCTCTTAGTCATCATGTGGCTCGCGCAGTTTGGCTTGGTGTACTGGCAAATGAAAAGGCTTAATAAACGTCTCAAGATATTGAGAAAAGGTGGCCTGACTGCCATTGGAGTGAGCGGCAATCAATATAAAGGGCGTGCTTATGCCTTTTTGACCATTGACGAGGATAACAATGTAGTTTATGCCGAACAGTTTTCAGGCTGGACAGTTTGGTCACAATTGCGTCCTGTCCAGGGAATAGTGGGCATGTCATTGCAGGACATACTGGATAATGCGGAAGCTTTGCCGGTGTCCAAAAAGCTCCGGGTTGCTTTTGGGAACGCAGCCCGAGACTTACAGACAGCTCGGGAAAGTCGACAAGACGATACTCAGTTACAGCCTGCTCCAAACGGCTCACTACTGTAATCGACAAGGAGGTGCTCATGAGATTGCAACAACACAAATTGTAGTTCTTGCTTTGCTGTGCTCTATGAAGTCGGTCGTTTCATTCACGTTGTCAGTTTTAGGAGAAAAGGAGAAAAATGAGATGGATTTTCTTGTAACAATTGCAACGGGGTTCATCGGTCTGTTTCAGGCAGGAGCTGATACTTTTGTCAGCTTAGTCACCGGTATCGTTCCGTTACTGATCATTCTGTTAACAGCTGTCAATGCACTCATCGCATGGATTGGCCCGGAACGCATCAACGGTGTCGGTAAATGGGCGGCTCGTGATGGGCTCGTCTACTATCCGATTCGTTACGTAGTTTTCCCCTTTCTGTCTGTTTTCTTTCTGACTAATCCGATGGCTTACACGATGGGCCAATTCCTGCCGGAAAAGTACAAACCGGCTTTCTATGATGCGGCTGTATCTTACGTACATCCCCCTCTTGGTATCTTCCCCCATATTAACCCAGGTGAACTTTTTGTGTGGTTAGGAATCGCCACTGGTATTCAAAAGCTAGGGCTTCCCATCGTTCCACTGGCAGTAAGATACCTGTTAATTGGCCTGGTTGTGATCTTCATCCGTGGTATCGTGACCGAACGAATCACAATGTGGATGTGGCCTCGTGAAAATGAAGATACGGCTGTTACAGCTTAAGAAGGAGCAATGTGATGCACACAATAAACACTTGGCTAATGCAATTTGGACGCGCTGTCGGAGGCATTGTTGGTGTGTTGTACCAGGCCGGCCGTGACTCAGTCGACCAGGTTATTGTAAACATATTGCCATTTATGGCCTTCATCGCTCTCATAATTGGCATTATTGTAAAAACAGGAATCGGGAAGATAATTGCTGCCGCAGTGGCACCATTGGCGGGTAGCCTTATTGGGCTGATCATCATCTCTTTCATTGCAGCGCTGCCAATTTTGTCACCTCTGTTGGGGCCCGGTGCTGTGGTTGCCCAAGTAGTAGGTACGATATTAGGCACCACTTTGATCGCAAGCGGTAAGATTTCAGCACGTTATGCGCTTCCGGCTCTGTTTGCCATCGATGCGCAAGTCGGCTGTGATTTCATCCCAGTGGGATTAGCTTTGGGTGAAGCGGAACAACAAACAGTGGAAATCGGTGTGCCAGCTGTTCTATACTCGCGGGTTATCACCGGCCCTATTGCTGTTATTCTCGCTTATCTTGCTAGCTTTGGCTTGTATCCAGGTTATTAAGCTACGTTAGCAAGTTCAGGAAACGGAGGCGCGCCAAAGGAGTGTCAGGCCCCCACACTCTCTACTCCTAGTCAGGTCGCCTCCGTACACCTGAATTGGGTATCCTTTTCATTTCGCTCGCTAAGATGGTGCATTATTAGATTGGAGAAATGGCTATGTCTACAGAAGAGCAATATCATGCAATCAGAATAAAGGCAGGTCAACGGGGTTGGGGTGGTCCCTTGATTATCAAACCACAACCAGGCAAAGATTTAATCTATTGCGTTACTGGGGGCGGCATCCATCCGGTGGCGC
>WFQT01000450.1 GCA_015486895.1 Anaerolineae bacterium | reverse complement strand
GCTCTGGTGGTATCATCGCGACTATCGCCAAACGGGTTGGCTGCGATTGGTGGACTGCCAAACGCGCCATTGACCGCTACCCGACAGTTCGAGATGCTTACGACGCTGAATGCGAGACCGTGGCAGATATGGCGGAAAGCACAATCATTAAGGCGATCCATAATGGCGACGTTCCTGCATCAAAGTGGTGGCTCAGTAAGAAGCGGGGCCGGGTCTTTGGCGACAAGCTAGACGTCACCAGCGGCGGCGAGAAGGTCGACGTGGTGCTACATTGGCCAGGTATAGGCAAGGGTGATGCGGATTGATGTTCACTTACCGAGGTTACATTCGCAACAAAAACAGGTGGCGACTTCGCAGGCGCGGTTCAAGGTTTTGGCATCGGGCCGACGATGGGGCAAGACGCGATTGGGTTCGCTACTTTGCCTGACGACAGGACTTCGAGGAGGCCGGGCCTGGTGGGTTGCTCCGACATATAAGATGGCAAGAGTTGGATGGCGTGGCATCAAGGAGCTTGCGGTACAGATACCAGGGGCGGCTATACACAGAGGGGATTTAATGGTAGGTTTGCCTGGAGGCGGAGAGGTGTGGGTGAGGTCGGCTGACAATCCCGACAGCTTACGAGGCGAAGGCTTGGACTTTGTGGTGATGGATGAATGCGCTTTCATGCGCGAGGAAGCCTGGCAGCATGCGCTAAGGCCGGCGCTATCAGACCGGCTTGGTGGGGCGCTGTTCATCAGCACGCCGAAGGGCCGCAATTGGTTCTGGCGAACATGGCACAATGCGCAGGATGGTGAGGCGGGTGAGTGGGACGCGTGGCAATTTCCTACGGCCGGCAATCCGTTCATCGCAGCGGGCGAGATTGAGGCGGCGAGGGCGGGGCTGCCTGAACGCATCTTTGCACAGGAGTATTTAGCACAATTCCTGGACGATGCAGGTGGCGTTTTCCGCAAGGTTATGGAGGCAGCAACCGCAACAGAGCAAGAAGAGCCGCAAGACGGCCATGATTACATTTTTGGGGTGGACTGGGCGCGGACGAACGATTACACGGTATTTGCTGTGCTGGACGTGACAGATCATGCGCTTGTAGCGATGGACCGTTTCAACCAGACGGAATACGCAGTCCAGGTTGGCAGGCTCAAGGCGCTATATAGGCGTTTCCGGCCGCGGGTTATCATTGCAGAGTACAACAGCATGGGCGGACCGATAGTAGAGACGTTACAGCGTGAGGGCTTGCCGGTGCAAGCGTTTACGACAACAAGTGTAAGCAAGCAACAGGCGATAGATAGTCTGGCATTGGCGTTTGAGAGTGGGGACATCACAGTTATTCCTGACCAGGCGCTAATTGCCGAATTACAGGCATACGAGGGACAGCGGATGCCGAGCGGGGCCATGCGCTACAGTGCTCCTTCGGGAATGCATGACGATACAGTTATGGCACTGGCTATTGCGTGGTCGGGGTTAAGTGACGGGCCGGTAATGGGCAGCAAGAATCCATTCTACGAATAGAGTACGGAATAATAGGGGGCAGTAATGCCAGGAATTATTACATTACCAGATAAGCCAGAAGAGATTGATCGCATCATCGAGAGCGAGATGGCGGAGCGAAGGCGCTACATCGCCAATGCCTGGAAATATTATCGCGGCGAGCATAAGAAGCCGCTGAAGGTGCGCGTGGATCAACCGGACGACAACGTGATCCTTAACCTATGCAAGCGCTTAGCTAATAGCTCAGTGGCAATGTTGGTAGGGCGCGGCGTGAAATTTGACTTGCAAGAGGGTGCAACAACGCCGGCGGAAGCTACATTAGAGCAATTCTGGCAGGCTAACAAGAAGCAACTGTTCCTGAACAACTTGGCGTTATTCGGCTCAGTGACCGGCCAGCCAGTGGTACAAATGGTTCTGCGTGAAGGACAACCGCCCAGACTGATAAATGTCAATCCTGAGCTGTTAACCGTGCTATGGCAGGCCAATGATATGGAGAAGATCATGGCCTACATTCTGCGCTGGCAGGTTGGGCGTGTGATCTACCGACAAGACTTCATCGCACCGGACACGCCAAACGGCGGCTGGTTGGTGCGAGAGCTACAGAAAGAGAGCGGGCGGCAATGGAAGATTGTCAATGAGACAACATGGCCTTATCCGTGGGCCCCGCTTTTGACCTGGCAGAATCTACCTAATCCGGGTAAATTCTACGGACTGTCCGACCTGGAGTCGGCGGAGCTAAACGATGCAATCAACTTCGTTGCCAGTAATATCAATAGGATTTTGCGCTTTCACGCACACCCGCGCACAATTGGGACGGGGATGCGAGCAGATGATGTGGAAGCAACGGCGGTAGATAGCTTTTGGGCGATTCCTAAAAAAGACGCCAATATCTTCAACCTGGAGATGCAAAGTGACCTGCAAAGTAGCATGCGATTTTTAGATTTTCTAAGGGGCGCCTTTTTCTCCGAGAGTGCCGGCGTGGATATGACTGTGTTCAAGGACAAGATCGGGTCGGTAACCAACTTCGGGCTGCGCGTGCTATTCCAAGATGCGATAGACAGAATTGAGCTCAAACACCAAACCTACGGCGAGGCATTAGTGGAGCTTAATCGGCGGGCGCTTGAGGTTATGGGCGCTGGCAAGGAAAACTATACCGTAATCCATTGGCCGGAGGCGCTACCTTCCGACAAGGTGGAGCTGACTAAACTGATCGCAATGGAAATGGAAGGTGGCTTAACCAGCAAAGAGACGGCGGCAAAGAAACTGGGCCTGGACTGGGAGACAGAACAAGAGCGATTGCAAGCGGAAGCAGCTAATACCGGGTCATTGGGCGAGGCGTTGGTCCGGGCGTTTAGCGCTGGCAAGGGTGCGAAATGAGGCCCAAGGATTTAGGGTTGCCAGCGATGGTAAGCTGGGCGAGATTGTGGGGGACAGTGCGGAGGTTTACAGGACAGCGACGCGATATTGAGAACAGCCTGCGCGATTTATGGCAAATGGGTGCACCAGATCCCAACATGGGACACGGCATACAAAAACGAGTGCTATTAGCCGGGCGCTTTGAGCGTTGGTGGGAGGACTATGCAGAGGGGGTAGGTGCCCCACATGATAGGTGGGAGCTGGAGGCGTGGAAGTGGCGGCATTAACGATTGATGAGATGATAGCCACCACACGCCGAAAACTAATGGCGCGAGATGCCGCTACGCTGAAACGACTTATCGCAACTTATCGCAACGTTTGGGCTGCGCTACAACCGGAGTGGGATGTGATTCAAGCCGGCATGGAGGCTGGAAAAGATAAAGCCTGGCTATTGGCGAGGTTGAGAGCTTATCAAACACAGATTGATGCGGAGATAACAAAATATGCCGCCTGGCTGGAGACAGAACAAGCGACGGCGATTAGAGAATCTATTGTAGCTGCTCAACAGGATACCGGCAAGATTATTGCCACCATGTATGGGGCGCTACCGCCGGCGGTAATAGCAACAATCTGGCATCAGATACCAACCGATGCGTTAGAGACCATGTTGGGGATGACAGGGACGGGGTCACCATTGCGAAATAAGATGATTGCCAACATGGGGCCGGAATTGGCGCAAAGAATGGCACAGGAGTTGAGAAAAGCTATTGCCCTGGGTTGGGGGCCTGCTAAGCTACAGAGGATAGTAGAGCATGAGATGGGCGCCGGTCTACAGTGGAGTATGGCGGCGACACGAACGGCGCTTATGCAAGCGTACTGGAAAACGACGGGGAACATTTACCAGAACAATGACGTCGTGACCGGTTGGACGTGGACGGCGGCGCTGGATGACAGGACGTGTATCGCTTGCGCAATGCAGAGCGGGACATGGCATCCGAAGACGGAGACGTTGAACGGGCACTACAGTTGTCGTTGTACAATGACGCCGACGGTAAAGAGCTACCGAGACCTGGGAATAGACGTACCGGGGCCGCCAATGCCAACTGTGCCAAGTGGTCGCAAGTGGTTTGAGGGGCTACCCACCAGCAGACAGATGGAAATGCTTGGTAAGGGCAAATGGTACGCGTGGCAGGATGGCAAGATTGACCTGGCTGATGTTGTAACGCATCGTGCAGATGAGGTTTACGGGAATATGTTAGCAGTTGAGCCACTAAAGAACTTATTAGAGGGTGATGATTTAGCGAAGTATTTAGCTAAAGCGCGAGGGAGAGGACAATGACAAAATTTATAGGTGGGCCATGGCGGGCTCCAGGTCGAGGGATGGATGCAAACGACTATTGCAAAGTCTGTCTCATTGATAATAACGCCAAGGGTAAGGCGAAGGTCAAGGCATTATGTAAGTTGCCGATTCGCCAAAAGCCGGGCGGGCCGGTAAGCAAGAACGGCTTACGTGCTGCGGCTGCGGCCTTGATGGGGGCGCGAACGCCGTTAACTGGTGTGTCGGCCAGTCAGAAAAAAGCGACTGCCCGGAAAATTGTGCGTCTCATGCGACAGGCGGGAATCCAGCCGGGTGCGAGCATCTTACGGTTGGCTGGGATGAAATAGTGTTACGGTGCGTTGAGCGAGATGCTAACGCAATAAAATATAGGAGAATGGAATCATGGCAGACGAAGAGACCACACAGCCAGGTGCTGAAAGCGAACAGGTTTCGCCCGTGGTGACAGAAGCCGAAGGCGAGACGCCGGCGGTGGAACAAGAGGATTTTGACAAAGAACGGGCCATGGCCACGATCAAGAAGCTGCGAGGTTTTGAGAAACAGGCCAAGGCGCTCCAACGTCAACTGGATGAATTGAAAGAACGGGATAATAGCGATACAACGACCTTAAGCGATCTGCAAGCGCAGGTCAACACGTTGGCAGCGGAGCGGGCTACCTTCGAGATGAAGGCGAGCACGTTGGAGAAGGCTGCAACGGTGGGGTTTGTGCATCCAG
>WFQT01000449.1 GCA_015486895.1 Anaerolineae bacterium | reverse complement strand
TGTCTGGAACGATACCAACAGAGATGCCCATTACGACAACAACGAAACATTTTTAGCGGGATCAACCGTAACACTCTATACAAATGAAGGCCTCAAAGTCGGGGAACGCTTGGTGCTGTCCAACGGGCGTTTCTCCTTTACCGACTTGACTGCGGACACGTACCGCGTCATCGAAACAGACCCGCCCGGCTACAGCAGCAGCACGCCCAACGAGGCTATCGTGGTAATCCAGAATGGATTGAGTATAGCGCCCCTGTACTTCGGCGATTATCCCTTACCGACCGATACTCCCACGCCAACACCAACGGACACTCCCACACCAACGGAGACACCGACACCAACCGATACGCCCACGGTGATGCCAACACCAACCGACACGCCACCACCAACACCAACGCCTGGAAACGCCCAATTGCGCATTTTTGTCTGGAATGACACCAATGGCAACGGTCTTCTGGATGGACCCGAAACAGGGATAACCAATGTCTCGGTGCGCGTCTACACGGACGTCAATCAGGATGGTGCTCTACAACCGTCGGAGCCTCTTTTCAAGGGAGTCCGCACCGCCTCCAACGGCCAATTCATCATCGGCTCTGTACCACCAGGACATTACATCGGCATAGAGAGCGACCCGCCCGGTTTCTATTCCACCACCAGCAACATCATTTTACTCAATGTTGATAGTTCTGTAACATACAAAGTGTCATTTGGGGATAAAGAATACCCTGTCCATGTGTATATGCCTATGCTGACATTCAGTTGGTAAAAACAACCTGGGATACGCCCCGGCCCCAGGTTAGCGGGCGGATTCGTGCCAAGAGAAAGGGGTAACTTTGAGATGCCAGAGTGGTGGCCTCCCAGGCGTCTCCTACAAGCCATCCTGATACCATTTTGCCTGGCAAACTTATTCGTCGGCGGCACACTGCGGCTTTTCTCGGCTACGGCAGCTTCCCCACGCATCTTCGGCGAACCGGTGCTGATAGGCTGGGACGGCTCCGCCCATGTCGTTTTCACGATCATAGATGACGCTGCTCCCCGGCAGACCTACTACATTGACCAGGCAGGCAAGTTATGCAAAGAGACCAGCATCCTGGCCGAGACGACTCCTACGCCGGCTACATATCGTCTACTTGACGGCAAAATCGTGGGCCGGGCTACCACCCGTCTCCCTTTGCCCAGTCGCTCCAGAGGCACAGCTTTTCCCGGCCCTAACGGCCATTGGCTCTTCTGGCTGCAGGACGGTCACCACAGCCAACTGCTCTTCTGGCCAGGAAAAGGGAAGCCTGCCCTCATTTGGCGAGGCCCAGCACTGACCGTGATCACGACGCCGCACTGGCAACCAACCGGCAATGAAGTGGTTTTCAGCACTATCCCGTTTGGCTGCAACACCCTCCAGGAAGCACAATCGTGGTTAGTGAAACCGCCAGCCGCTGCACGCCGGTTGCCTTTACCGGCAGGTGCCCACGATTTATACTGGCGCCCCGACGGCCAGGCAATTGCTTTCGTTGCCGGGAAGCAAATCGGCATCTACAGGCTGGCGACGAGAGAGACAAAGATCATCTGGCAAGGAAAAGGAAACGCCAGCGAAAACAGTTTCTCCGCAACCAGCAGCAATAGTGTTGCTCCGTTGACGCCACCCCTGTTCATCCGCGTGCTGCATCGCCCAGAGAACCATTGCCGGGCTTACGCACAGCCGTGGCAAGTAGACCTCATCGACTTTGAAACTTACGTCGCCCACGTCCTCCCGGCAGAGATTTACAGCAGTTGGCCCACAGCGACGTTACAAACACAAGCCATTGCCGCCCGAACCTTCGCCTGGTACCACATCCTGCATAATCAGAGCCGCGACTGGGATGTCACCGACTGGGTCGATTACCAAATGTTCTGCGACAACCACTACGCCCCCACCAACCATGCCGCCATAGATACCTGGGGCGAGTATTTGGCCTACGGAAACAACCAGCCCATCCTGGCCCAATATAGCGCCCAGAACGGGCACCCCACGCTGCCGTTAGGCAACATACCTTACCTCCAATCGGTGCCCGACCCTGTGGACATGGGAGAAATACGCTATGGCCACGGACACGGCATGAGTCAAATTGGAGCCGCCCGCTGGGCTTATCGTCATCAATGGGACGCCTATCAGATTTTGCACCATTATTACACCGGAGTGACCATCTGGCGGCCGCCGCAAGAGACAGGACGCCCCGACACCACACCGCCGCGAGCCTCTATGCAGATACCCGACGCGGACGGGTACCTGATAGGCATGGCAACACCCCTTTACCTGACCGCCAACGATGACAGCCACACCGTCCAGGCAGTAACCCTCACATTCAGCAGCTCCAGTGGGATCACACCCACATTCATCTGCAGCGACACCGCATCGGAAGACGGCTGGGGCCGCCTATGGTCGCCACCTTTCCCTATCACGGCCAACAAGCAAATTACTATCGCCGGCCAAGCCGTTGATACGGAGGGAAATATCGGCACCATAACGCCTTACCTGCTCACCTGGCAGCATGTTCCCGTCACAGCGTCGGTGAAAACAGTGACGGAGAGTATTGGTGCCACGCTGACCTTGACGCTCCATTGGCCGGGAAACCGGCCCGCGCCGCAAATAGGCTTCAGCCGCTGGGCCTGGCAGGCGGAAACATTGTTGCACCAGCCGGGCACAGGTGAAGTAATAAGCGACACGCGAGCCAGCGATGGCCAGTCCTGGCGCTTCTTGGCAGAGAAAGACACTCCCGGTTGGCTTTATGGCCCTTACACCGACCAATTACCCCGGCAGGCAACATACCGGGCCTGGTTCCGGCTGCGAGGTGAGCCCAAAGCAAACGCCATGGAAAGTGTCGTCGCCCGTTTAGACGTAGTGGCTTCTGGGGGGACGGACTTACTAGGTATCAGACGATTACACGGCTACGATCTACTGCCGGGGCACTACCAGGAAATCCCGGTGGACTTTCACCTCTTTGCCGACACCGCCCAGGACGTGGAATTCCGGATCCAGTTCAGCGGCTGGGGAAGCCTGTGGGTTGACCGTATCAGCGTGGCCAGCTATCCCCAGGAGGCAGCCCCGACGATGAGATACCGGTTGCCACAGGCACAGGGACGCTACACTATCACGCCTTTTTTCAACGGTCTGGGAGGTTTAGGTTGGGCAGCATCGCCGCTGACGGTAAGCAAAATTGCCCCAGAAGCAGCTATTGCCTGGAAGCCCATTGCGCCCACCGGCTGGATCAGCCAGACAGGGGCCATCAGCGCCAGCCTCCAGGCTCGGGGAAGGGTGAATCCTCCGGCGCCGGAGACCTTCTCCTATCGCTACCGATCGGCAAACACCTGGCACGAATGGCTTTCCCCGCCCCCTCCTTCAGTAAAACAAGGCAACTATCACTGGGACATCACTTTGCCGGAATTGCCGGAAGGGGAGAACGCCTGGCAGTGGCGAGGGCAGGATAGTGCCGGCTATGGAGGCGACAGCCCGGTCTATCCGCTGCCGGTAGATCGCACCCCGCCGACGTTCACCTGGCAATTGCCACCGGCCAACTCCGCCGGCTGGTATACAGCGCCGGTCACTGTGGGCGTCATAGCCACAGACGCCACCAGTGGCGTTCATACTATCTACATCCATCAGGACAGCCAGCCCCCTACTGCTTACACCGGCCCCGTTACTTTAGCCGCAGATGGTCATTATCTCTTGACGGCCCAGGCCGTGGACACTGCCGGAAACCGTAGCCGCGAGGATCACATTTCTCTCGATCTAGACCTGTCCCCCCCGGCGACGCCTGTCCTGACGGTAACGGTTGCCTCGGGGCGTGAGATCAGAATGCAATGGCACACTGTCTCCCCGGCGCCGGAAGCCCGCTACTCGCTGAAGATACGTCAAGACGATGCCCTCTGGCAAACGCTGATAGCATCCAGCCCGGTTACAACGACAACGGTCACAGGCTATCGGGGTCATATCTATCGCTTCCGGCTACGCCAGGAAGCTCCCTCCGGCTGGGTGAGCCGTTGGCGCAGCTACGAAGTAGACTTAGGGGGAAGCAGCCATTTTTTGCCTTACTATGAGGTTTCGGCGATTGGGCATGGTTCATTTCAAAGCGAATCGATCTTTACAAATAGGGCAGAAAAAGCCACGGAAAGACACAGAAAAGGCTGAATACAGAGGACATTCAGTGAAATTCCGTGTTATTCTGTGGCCTGGCTCGCTCTGAAGTTCAGAAGATTGGTAAAGATGTGAAAAGGCCTTTTTGAACCACGCTGGCGATTGGATTCCAACCTGCGCAGGCAAGTTTCGTAATGGTTGCCATACGCCCTCACCTATCATCACCAGCCGCCTACAGCGGCTACCCCCTCTTCCCTATCCCAACTATAGGAGAGGGAAGAGGGGGTTGGAAAACAAACAACGCAGGTTTCGCAGATGTCAGGAAAGGAGTGTGTCTCACCCTTCCAGATAGTCCGACAGCAAGAGCACGTCTAAGTCGAGGCACTTCCCTTGCCACCGTTTATCGTTGGTGAACACGGCGTCAGCGCCAGCGACCCGGGCCGTAGCCAGCACGATGGCGTCCGGCATTGGCAGTCCGCTGCTCGCCCGTACCCTGGCTGCCTCTCTCGCCACGGCCATGTCCACGGACAAAACCGTAAGGTGAGGGAAGTGTGAGAGGTACAGTTCGTAGTCCAGCATGGCGGTCATGTCATTTGCCTGAGCCGGTGCGGTCAGCAGTTCGGCGACCGTGATGGCGCTAACTATCCCCTCTACTTTGCCTTGTTCAATGGCCGTCATCACCTCTACTGCCACCGCAGCATAACGGGGATGTTCCTCAAGCAGGTAGATGAAGATCATGGTATCTACTGCCACCAACGAATGGCGCTGCAGCTCCACCCACAGTTTATCTATTCCTCCCATGATGTGCGCTCCTTCTGCAGCCATTCTTCCCCTTTCTGCTGCCAGACGTGAGCGTGAAGCCCGCGCAATTGGGCGCTGAAATTGGCTGGCCGCGGGCGCATGTACACTCGATCACCGTCGATAAGAAAGAGTATCTGGTCGTGGGGCTGCACACCTAAGGCAGCACGGACATCTTTCGGTAAGACTAACTGGTACTTGCTACTCAACCGCACTGTGATGACTTTCATTATGCACAAACCTCCTACCATTTCACAAATCTACCTACATTTTACCAGTTCGCCTTACATACGTCAAGCAAGGGAGGAAATGTCGAATCATAGCACCAACTGGGTTTTATGTGCTTTTCGGTGACAGGCTGCAGGAGCGCATTCTCCGGGTCAACCAGTCACACGGCGACATTCTGGATGTAGCCACAGGCCTGGAGAGAAATAAAGGGCACCAGGGTTTTCCACAGATGTGGAAAACCCTGTGGAAAAGATGTTAGTTTAGTTTTATATCCAGGGAAAACCTGGGACAATGAACACCTTAATAAAGTTGCCTCAAAGGAACAGATATAGTACCCTCCGCGCTAAAGGATACTATGCCTATGGCTCCATCCGTAAGATCAATTTGGGCTAATCCAAAGAGAAAGCCCTTCACCGGGGAAATGTTGTCCACATGAATACACATTTATCCACAACCACCGTGGATAAATCCCCTATCATCGCAAATGCCTTCCAACACTACATGTAGGAGCTATTACTCACCAAAGTATGATATTTAGAGACAAAAAAGCAAGGGCACCACGTTTTCCACATATACACCGCCCCTACTAAAGACTACTATATTATATACATTAGAAAGGATACCTTGTGTATAATGCACAGGAAATGCCATCATTGAGACATCATGACCTTCGGAGGAAATTAATGGTATCAGATAGCTGGCTGCATACTTCTTTCCTTACAGCTTTTGGGTGGGTGGAAGTCATAGCCTCAGAACAAGGCATCTGGAAGGTAACTTTGCCTCAGACTTTCCAAGATCGAGCATTGACAGAGTCACCAGTTGGACGTTGTCGGAAAGAAGTCAAGCCGGGCCAACTCCCCTTCATGGAGGAGGCCATGCATTTCCTCCAAGATTACTATGCCGGCGAAATGGTGGAGTTTTCCAGTCTCCCTTTAGATATGAGACAGAGCACAGCCTTTCAACGAGATGTGTGGTCAGCAGCAAGGCAAATCCCCTATGGTGCCTGGCTGAGTTATGGCGAATTGGCTCGGCGCAGCGGTCATCCGGGTGCGGGCAGGGCAGCGGGTAATGCTCTGGCGCTCAACCGCTGGCCGCCGCTTGTTCCTTGTCACCGGGTGTTGCGGTCTGATGGCAGCTTAGGCGGCTTCCGCGGTGGGGTGGAATTGAAGAGGCGAATGCTGTTATTGGAAAGCATTCGCCATGAGCGGTTGCACACCGCATAACGATGAAAATTAAGAACGCAGATTGCGCTGCTCTTACAGATTGGTGCAGATGATTTATTAGGAATCTGCGGAAATCAGCGTTCATCAGCGTTATCTGCGTCCTATTTTCGAGGTATTCGCCATGAGCGGTTGCACACCACACAACGACGAAAATAAGAACGCTAATTGCGCTGCTCTTACAGATTGATGCAGATGATTTCTTAGGAATCTGCGGAAATCAGCGTTCATCTGCGTCATCAGCGTCCTATTCTCGGAACAGTAACAACGCTATTTCTGCTGAGGATAGGAAAGGAGGCGGCGTAATCCCAGATTTGTGAGAAGAAAATGCACGTCTGGGTCATTTTGCAGGCCCGATAGCCAGAGGGTAAGGAGATAGACGACGAAGCTCGTTAGAAGCGCCAACATGAGAGAAAATGGCCTGATGACAACGACAGTTGCCGCCATCGCCAGGGCGGCAACTAATGGCCGCCAAAGGATGCGCCACCATGGTACCGGTGCGATGTGCTTTCGCACTGCATAGTAGAAGGGAATGAAGAGGGCGATTTCGCTGATAATAGTAATCACTGAGGCTGCTAAGTAGCCATACTTGGGAATGAATAGCAAGTTCAAGGCGATATTCACCGTTACGCCAATGACGAAAGCTTTGGTAAGGAAACGCTGTTGATCGATAGCAATGAGGACGTATTGGGTTACACTATTGACGAAGCCCACTAAAATGGAAAGGATTAACAGGCGTAAAGCAATAGCCGAGCCGGGCAAATAGCGGCTGCCTCCTAAGATAGATATCAACGGGTCGGCAGCGAAGAGCACAAAAACCACGATTGGAAACGCTATCCCAATCAGCAAGCGCAGCGCTAAATGGTAAGTGCGGGATAGGTTTCCCGCGGGGTCGTGGGCGTGGCGGGACATGAGTGGGAATATGGCTAAGGTGAAAAAAGCCGGGATGACATTGAGTCCATCTAAGTACTTATAAGCAGCGCTGTACAGTCCCACTTGTACTACCCCGGCCAGCGGCTTCAAAATCCAGATATCGATACGGAAGAAAATCGTTGCTAGTAAATGGTTGATCATCAACGGTGCCGAGACGTTCAGCATCTGTTTCTGTAAAGGCCATTTTAGCTCGAAATGGGGCTGGAAAAGCGTTTGTCGCAGTAACTGGTACAGCCAGGCCGTTTGGATGATATTCATTAACAGGGCAACGGCAGCCAGTCCCACGAAACCGCCACCTAACAGCAACACCAAAGCCCCTATGGCGACTTTCATCACCACGATGGCGCTGGCGATGCCGGCTGGATACTCCATTTTCTCAAAAGCATTGAACTCGGCACTAAAGGCATCGGCAATGCTGGCGAAGAAAAGGGCAATGCCGAACAAAGCGATAGCCTGTGCTTCTGCTCGCGTCATATCCCCCCAGCGGAGAAAACCCCACGCTAATGCTGCCATTACCGGTAGCGCCACCAGCCAGAGGATAATCCGCAAGACGATGACATTGGTCAGGTAGCGGTTGGCTCGCTCTTTGTCCTGAGCTACGTCGCGGGTCAGCAATGTTCCTAAGCCAAAGCGCACCAGTATTTCGAAGAATCCATAAAAGGTGATGGCAAAAACGTAACTTCCCTCTCCGGCAGGGGCAAGCACCCGCAAC
>WFQT01000448.1 GCA_015486895.1 Anaerolineae bacterium | reverse complement strand
GTGCTAACAATCTCACAACGAAGTCCAGATCCAGCGATGGGCGTGGCCGCGACGTGGCCGCTGCCGTCAGCGTTGGCAAAGGAGTGAGCGCTTTCATCGGGTTCACTGTGGCCATCACATCAGCGTTCGCCGCCGGTAATGCAAAATCCACCACCGTCAGATAGCCCCACGGGTGGCGCACCACGCCAATACCCATTTCCTGGTAAACAGGATGCAGAATGTTGTGCCGGTGC
Source organism: Anaerolineae bacterium (assembly GCA_015486895.1). GTDB lineage: Bacteria > Chloroflexota > Anaerolineae > JAADDB01 > JAADDB01 > S014-12. The sequence continues at coordinate 2,457 of WFQT01000448.1, read as the reverse complement.
GGCGAGTCGTCCAGCCACCATTGCACCGTCTTAGCGACGGTGGGAAAGAGGCCCCAGTTCTCTCCCGCCCGCGGATGCTGCGGGTCCAGAAAAGGATATCCTATCCTGCGTAATCGATCCCGCAGCGTTGAACCATCCGGGCTAATATGGCTATACTGGCCACTGTGGAGCATCTCTTCAGCATGTTGCTGGGCTGCTCGCGTCAAAAGCGAGCTCAGCCGATATGGCGGCAAGCCGGCTTGCTCTCGAGCTCGGTTGATGCGCTGCGCCACTTCCCGGGCGACCGGCGTCAAATCATCAGCTGCAGCCTGCTGCCCAGCAGCCAACAGCAAGAGAAGCAAGCTCAACAGTACCCGTTTCACATTCCGAACTCATGCAAGCTCTGCATGATGGCGGCGAAAACCGCCTCTTTTTCCACGTCCCGCATCATTTCATGGTTAGTTTTCTCAAACCAGATGATCTTCTTGTCAGTGGAAGCGATGCGGTCGTAAATGATCTGCGCACTCTCTGGTTCCACCACACCATCGGCATGGGACTGCAAAATGCGGGCCGGAGCTTTCACTTGGGGAAGAAGCGCTTCCACTACTTTCGTATATTCGAGAAAAGTGCGCACGCTATCCGATGGCAAACGGTGGTAGCTGCGGTCGCTGGCTGCTGCCTCCGCGTCAGCATATGGCGCTTTATTAGGCCAGTAGTGAATTATCCTGGTGAGTAGCGGTGCCAAGATGGCAAGAGGCTTCCCCGGCGCCAATGGGTTCTGCAAACGCAGCGCTGCAGCGACAGTGACGATGCCGGCGACATCGTCCTGAAGCTTTGCCGCCAGGTGCAGTGCTAACAGGCCCCCCATGGAAAGCCCGACCACCGCCACCTGGTCGGCCTCCTTTTGCAAGTCACGCAGTGCCATCTCTGCATCCTCTAACCAGTCCGACCAGTGGACGCCGGCCAGGTCTTCCGGCCGGGTGCCGTGGCCGCGCAGATAGGGCATCTGGTACACTATGCCGGCCTCCTGTAAGTACGGCACCAACCCGTCCACACAACTAATGTGAGACGAATAACCGTGCAAAAGCAAACAACCATGTTTATCAGTCAACGTTTCCTCCTTATCTTTTGCTCACCGAATATTGCTCTTTTACAAATGGTTATCTGGCTACTTGACACTTTTGCGCAGGTGTCAGTGCGAGGGTGCTTTAGCGCCTGAAGCAATCCCCAACACGACAAGTCGGAGATTGCTTCGCCCCTGCGGGGCTCGCAATGACAAGGCCATCATGATGATTTTCGCGAACTGTCAGGTGGCTACAATTGTTATCGTAATCCCATTCACCGTTTTTCGACGATTGGGAGTCGCAGCAACGCCTACAAAGTTACCCTCGGACAACTGGCTTCCAACCCATGCAGGCAAGTTCCGTAATTGCTGCCGCGATTTCAAAGGCTATTTGACCCACAGAAGACAGCAGATAGGCTTCTCTGTAGATTTAGGCAAGAGGTTGTGCAACACGTGCGAATCATGTCCTCGACGGGGCCTGGGGCTACGTCGCAGCCAACCTGCCCTACAGTCTGTAGTTATTTACTGAACAGGAATGCTTTCACCTGGCAAGTGGCACTGTCCACTACAACTAACCGGTTGCCTGGCAAAGAGCTGATGCCCAGTGGTATCTGGAAGAGGCCGGGGCTGCCAAGTTGACCGAAAGGAGTTCCATCCGCAGCGAAGATTTGCACGCTCCTCGTGGCCGGCACCGTCACGGCGAACCGGTTCGGTGGCAGAATAGCTAAATGCGGTGCGTCCACGCTGTTGTGGCTGCCCAGAGCTCGGTTGAACAGGATATTCCCTCGAGCGTCTAGTGCCCAGAGCAAACCAGAAGCCGACTCAGTCACGTAAGTCAACCCGCTCGGCATCACGGCCACATCAACCGGCTGCCCTGGCCCCAGAGGTTGGTCTTTGCCGCCGAATTGTTTCAACGTGTGCCCCTGGGTGTTAATTTCCACAATGCGCACCCCGCCAGTGTCGGCTACGTAAAGGTTGCCATCCGGGCCAATGGTTAGGCCCCGGGGACGATACCAGGGACTTTCCGGATGCACCACGGCCAGTAGTTTCCCCTCGGCGGTGAAATGCTGCAACGTCTGCAACACGGAATCCAACACCCAGACCGTGCCATCAGCAGCGACGGCTAAGTCGAAAGGCTCGATGAATTGGCCGGGATTCTCCCCTTTGCTCCCCCACGCCAGTTGGAACTTACCTTTCTCGTCTAATTTGACCACTCGCTGATTGCCGGTGTCGGCCACGTAAATAGCGCCGCACATGCCGGCGGCCACGCCTCGTGGTCTCTGGAAAGCGTCTTCCCCCTGGCCGCAATGCCCCACTTGCCAGAGCGTTTTCGCCTTGAGTGCTGGCAATGTTTCTGACCGGTTGGACGGCGCCGGCTGCGTAACTGATGGCGGCTGCGGCCCGCCCGGCTGTGT
>WFQT01000447.1 GCA_015486895.1 Anaerolineae bacterium | reverse complement strand
TCGGAGATGTGTATAAGAGACAGGAGCAGTTGCCGGAGCATGTCGGTTAATGTCAAAGAGGTCTTGCCTATGGCTGAAGAGCAGCTTCAGGTAGCTACCGAAGCCAAGATGGCTTCAGCCACCGTTTCTCCCATTAGCGGCTCTCTAACTATTATGGGCGTTGACTTTGATCCGCCGCTGCGGTATCAAAACATAGCGGCGGCGCATGGGATTACCTTGTTAGTAGCTCTGGAGAACCGGGGAACTCAGCCGGCTAAGGGGATTATCTTGACGGCAACCTTGGTTGACAAGGCCAATTCTCAGCGGGTTATTGTCCGTCGCCGTGTCTATATCGATCAAATTGAAGGAGGCCAGGTCAAAGTGCAGCGCTTTCCTCGTTTAGAGGGTTTGCTGTTGCACAAAGATTACCAGTTGATTGTGCAAGTTACTTCATACGCTACCCAGCAGAACATCCTTGATCAGCGGAATTTCTCAATTCACATTAGCTCTGAAGGTTCCTAATGAAACCTCCCGACGAGTGTTACTATTTAGGTTACATCTGAATGAGGTTTCCCGCCACGGAGTTCACAGGTTTTCTTTCCTTCCATCTATCTAATTTGTGTAATCTCTGGTTCCCTATGGCGTTGAGAAACGGGGATTACCGTTTTCTAGTGGCTGTCTGATAAGTTTACTGATGCGTTGTTAAAAATCCGGAAGGTACAGTCCTGTGTACGCTTGGAGGGGCTGTACCTCCTGTTTTGTTTAGGTAACTGGACTTTGGCGTTTTTATTTTAGCCACAGAAAAACACAGTATTTCACAGATTTGGCTTGAAAGGCAAGAAAAAATCTGTGTTAATCCGTAGTAAATATAGTTAGGTTAAGCCTAAAATATCATTTTTGCCAGACTCCAGAAGGGAAATATTGTACTATGAGCCGGCGCTGTGACCGGGTAGCATAGAGGATATGAAATGACAAAGTTAGAACGGTTACAAAAAGTGATGGCTCATCGCGGTGTGGCTTCCCGTCGGCGTTGCGAGCAGATTATCTTGGCCGGGAAGGTGACTGTAAACGGCCAGATCGTGAGGGAAATGGGAACGAAAGTTGATCCAGAGAAAGATGATATCCGGGTCAACGGGCAGCCATTAGAAGCGGCTAAGCCGTATCGTTACGTTTTCCTGCACAAGCCGCGGGGCGTGCTTTCCTCTCTCTCTGATCCGCACCATAGCAAGACAGTAGGTCAATTGGTGAAAGACCTCGGCCATCTTTTCCCTGTGGGTCGTCTAGATTTGGAGAGTGAAGGGTTAATGCTGATGACCGACGACGGCGATCTCACTTTGCGATTGACACACCCGCGCTATCATATACCGAAGCGCTATGTGGTGCAGGTCCGGGGGTGGCCTGACGAGCGGGAACTGCGCCGCTTAGCTCACGGCATGCGATTGCGCGATGGTACCATATCTCCGCCGGCGGAAGTGAGGTTTTTGGGCCCGCGACTGCCTCTTCAACTACAGAAAGCGCGAGTCGAGCCGATACCGGTTCCCCCGAAGAGCAGTGTCTGGATATCCGTGACTGTTTTCGAAGGGCGTAAGCACCTGGTGCGACGGATGTTTGATGCTATCCGCCACCCCGTCATTCAGTTAGTGCGCCTGAGCATTGGTCCCTTTCATTTAGGAAAGCTGACGGCTGGCAAGTGGCGGTTCGCTACAAACGAAGAAGAAGCAAAAATCCAGAAGATTCTGGGCCGCACGCCACTGCCAGTTACAAGGCATGCTGACAAAAACGATTACCTTTTGAGGAAGCAAGAGCGGCCGGCTCGGCGCAAGGGGAGAAAGTAGCCTGCAATGATTCCGGAAAGTATTGCTATTGACGGCCCGGCAGCCTCCGGCAAGAGCACAGTGGGTGGCGGGTTAGCCCTTCGTTTGGGCTTTTTCTACTTTGATACCGGGGTGATGTACCGGGCTGTCACGCTGGCTTCTTTGCGACATGGTATCCCCGTCACGGATGAGAAACAAGTTTCCCGGCTTGCAGCTCAGGTAGCCATTGATGTGCAACCACCCACAGTTGATGATGGCCGTCAATACAACGTGCTCCTGGATGGTGAAGATGTGACTTGGGCTATTCGCTCGGCGGAGGTGGACGCTGATGTCTCACGGGTGGCTGCTTATCCTGAGGTCCGCGCTGTTTTAACAGAAGCCCAGCGGCGTATCGGACAACGGGGGAAAGTGGTTATGGTAGGGCGTGACATCGGTACTATCGTGTTGCCTGATGCAGAAATGAAGGTCTTCCTGCGAGCATCAGCGGAGGAACGGGCCCGCAGGCGTTATCTTGAACTGATTAACCGGGGTAAGCAGGTGGATTATAAAGCGATTTTGGAGGCGGTGCATCGCCGAGATGCCATCGATAGCAGCCGAGAAGTAGCTCCTTTACGACCGGCGGCAGATGCGATTATTGTTGACACGGATCGCATAGGCATCCAGGGCGTTGTTGACTACCTGGAGGCATTATACAAACAAATTCATGTCCGCGGGGCTACAGAGACAGTATGACACAGGATCGTTCGCGCCGTTGGCCTTTGCTCCGGCGTCGTGTTGGCCGTATAATTTTGCACCCTGTGCTTTTCACGTTGGCACATACGCTGTTGGCCCTGGAAGTCGAAAACCGGAATTGGATTCCTCCGCACGGCGCTCTAATTATTGTTTTCAACCATATTAATGCCCTGGACCCCTTTGTTGTTAGTGCCCTCATGCCTCGCTATGCTGTGGCTGTTTCTAAGGAGGAGAATCTGGACGTGCCGGTAGCTGGCTTGTTGATGCGCTATTACGGCGTGATTTTCTTACGCCGGGGCACTGGTGACCGGGAGGCGTTGCGTTACTCCGAGGAGGTGCTTAGAGAGGAGCACATTCTGCTCATGGCACCGGAGGGCACCCGTTCAAGAAATGGTGCCTTGATTCCTGCCAAAGCAGGATTGGGCTTCTTATCGCGTCGTACCGGAGCTCTAGTGCAGCCAGTGGCTGTCACTGGCACCCCTAACTGTCTTGCAACCTGGAAGCAGTTACGTCGTCCACCTGTGCGCGTCGTTTTTGGCCGGGCGTTTCGAGTAAAGTGGGATGCAATCCCTGGCCGACGTGCGGAGGCGTACCTCACAGTTACGGATCAGGTGATGATCCAACTGGCCCGGCTGCTGCCGCCGCAAATGCGGGGTGTTTATCGGGGACGTGTTCAGGAGCCGACGCCATATTTGCAGCCTGTGGAAAGTATTCTTTGAGTAGAGGCAAGGTATTTCCCACAGGGGTATTTATCCCTGAAGCATCTTGCTATATCTGAAGCTGCTCAAAGAGATTGGGGGGCGGAAATGTCTTGCCTCTACTGTTCTCAAATGGTAGCGCATACGGGATTCGAACCCGTGTCTTAGCCTTGAGAGGGCTATATCCTAGGCCTCTAGACGAATGCGCCCTAACAAACTTAGCCTGCTTATTTTACCCACAGGCGGTCTGCTGTCAAATCGGTCCCCGGCAGGCTGTTGTTGTGTCACTTTAACACGTAATAAGTGCCTTTCTTGTTACCGATTTTCAACACCAGCCCTCGTTCCACTAAAGCAGCCATGTCTAATCGCAGCGTTTCGGCAGAGACCTCAGGGCTAAGCTGTCGGTACTCTCGGCTGGTAATGCGCTGATTCTGTTGCATGTAATTTAAGGCTAGAATTTGGCGCCGGTTGAGGCCTTTTTCACCGGTCCAGCGGTCGTTGACTGGGATCGGTGTTGTCACCTGGGCGTTGAGCAGCACGACGGTAAAATTGTAAGTCGTGGCGCGGAAGCGTGGCTGTGGATGGCCGCTATTGACCATGTCCTCGATCATCCGGTCAATACCTAGCCCTAGTGCTTCGATGTAGCCCCACTGGAAAAGGACATTGACCAGCCGGGGATTGCGGCTGAAGTGCTCCTCCACGATGTTGTCTAAGGTGATATAGCCTGGCAAGCCGCCGGGGCTGCTTACTTCCAGGCGATCGGAGAAGAGGCGTACCTCGATTCGCCGGCCTCGCAGGCGGTAATCGCGATGGGCCACGGCGTTGACCAGCGCCTCACGCACGGCAAAAGGCGGATACTCTGGTTCCTCTTCCCGCTTTAAGTTGCGCACCACAGCTCGGGTGCGCATCTCTTTGAAGATGGCGTACCACGACTCTTCCAATAGGCGAGGTAGTGGGCCTTTCACTTCCAATCTCTGTTCGTAGCCAGGCAAACCGTTTGGGCCTCGCAGCTCGCGTCCTCGGGAACGAACAAAAATGAGGTCGGCCTGGGGCAAGAAGAACTGTGGCTCTTTGCCGAAGAGAAGTAGTCCCGCTACCGTGATTTCACCTCTATCAGTGATAACACCGAAGGAACGGAGAAGAGCTTTGCCGTTGCTGGCCCAGCGATGTTGATGACGTTCTTCCCATTTTTCCTGGAATGAGGCGATGATGCTTTCATCCATGTCATCCCAAGTGGCTCCAGCAACGACTTCCATTTCAAAATCCCCGCTGCTTTTCGTTGCTGCTAGGTGACGAATTGCTTCACCGCCTAACGGCTGGTTCTTCGCACTGGAGCGCACCAACACCCGTCCATCATCTAAGCTATGCAATTCGCTGCTACGAGGAACGCGCACACCGTACAGGGGGACATTCTCTTCCTCCCAGGCCTGCCATTCCGTGTTAACGATTGGCTGGCAACGGAGCAGAGCAGCGTGTAGCGCGTATTCGATTTCCTCCGGCAAAGGCACCTCCGTCGCCGGTTCTCTATTTTGCCCTATCCCGAAGATCACTGTGCCACCATCGCTGTTGGCAAAGGCGACCAAGGTTTCGGCTAAGCGATCGACGTCTAACTGGGGCATGAGCTCAATCTGTTGGCTCGAACCCTTCCGAGTTAACCTTGATAGCATCTTGAACCTTGGCTTTCTCTTCCTCGTTAGGCGGTGATATTTCTGCAGATAAAGTTGCTTGCTCGCCGGGGAGCAGTGCTACGGCTTCTACTTCATCTTCATCGCGCAGGGCGATGCAACGCACGCCACGGGCTGTGCGTCCTTTGATGGACACTGCACGCAACTGCAAGCGCATGTTCATTCCTCTCCGTGTCATGATCGCTACTTCGTCTTCTTCGGCAACTACTCGCGCCGCTACAAGGGTGCCGGTTTTGTCTAAACGCCGGTGGTCTAATAGCCAAATCCCCTGGGTACGGCGTCCTTTAGAATGAATTGTGTGCAGTGGGACACGTTTGCCCCAACCGGCGGCGGTGATCACGAAGAGCGTATCGCCATGGTTAGTGGCCGTTAAAGAGACTAGCTCATCTTTGGAGCGCAACGCTATACCTATGACACCGCGCCCAGCCCGGCCTATGGGGCGTACCATTCTCTCGGAGAAGCGCAACACGCGACCTTGCTTTGTCGCTAAGATGAGGTCTTGTTTGCCATTGGTGACGATAGCCCAGCCTAACCGGTCCCCCGGCAGCAAGCTGATGGCTACTATGCCACTGGGCCGCACGCTGGCAAACTGATTTAGGGTCATGCGTTTTATCAGGCCATGCCGCGTTGCCAATACTAAGTAGTGACCATCGTTGAACTCTGGCAGCGCTAAGACGGCTGTGATCTGTTCATCCGCTTGCAAGTTGAGCACGTTGATCAACGGTAGGCCGCGGGCAGTACGGCTTCCCTCTGGCAAGTTGAAAGCCCGTTCTTGATAGACGCGACCTTTATCGCTGAAGAAAAGTACATAGTCTAGGGTACGAGCAAAAAAGGAGTGGATGACAGTATCATCTTCCCGTATGCCCATGCCGCGCACACCACGGCCGCCTCGTCCCTGGGCGCGGAAAACTTGCGCCGGAGTCCGCTTGATGTAATTTTTACCGGTCACCGTGACGATCATTTTTTCCTGGTGAACTAGCTCTTCGTCGCTGAAGTCATGTGGCCCCTCTATCCGGATGTGAGTACGCCGGGCATCGGCATATTTGGCGGTAAGCTGGTCCATCTCGTCAGTAATGAGGCCCAATATCTTATGAGGCGAAGCTAACAAATCTTTCAGGTCGCTAATGTACTTTATTAGTTCCTGATATTCTGCTTCGATTTTCTGTCGCTCTAAGGCAGCCAAACGCCGCAATTGCATGTCTAAGATTGCTTGTGCTTGCACTTCACTGAGATTGAAGCGATCCATCAAAGCGATGCGGGCCACGTCGGCAGACTCAGCGCGGCGGATGATAGCAATCACCTCGTCCAGGAATTGGATGGCAAGGCGTAGGCCTTCCAAAATGTGGGCACGAGCTTTCGCCTTTTTTAGCTCGAATTTTATCCGCCGGGTGATCACCTCTCGTCGGTGCTCCAGAAAGAGCAACAAAGCCCGTTTCAATGAGAGCAGCCTGGGTTCACCGTTGACCAGAGCCAACATGTTCACGC
>WFQT01000446.1 GCA_015486895.1 Anaerolineae bacterium | reverse complement strand
GTGTCGCAGTAATGAGACTGATGGGATTGTCGTTGTTGAGCAAGCGCAACCCACGCTGGAAGGGAATGTCTGCTCTGATAACAAAGACAGTGGCATTGCCTATAAGGGCCAATCAGGAGGAACCGCTACTAAGAATCAATGCGAGGGCAATGACGGGTCCGGGATTTCAGTACAAGAGCAAGCTCGTCCCACATTGGAAGGGAATATATGTAAAGGAAATACCCAAAGCGGAATTGTCTGGTCCGATGGCTCAGGTGGCGCTGCTAAGGGCAACCACTGTGAGGATAACAAGATGAGCGGCATACTGGTAGGTGATCAAGCTCAGCCCACGCTAGAAGCGAATACCTGCACAGGCAACATGAAAACGGGGATTTTCTACTTAGGCAGTGCAACAGGTCTTGTCACGGGCAACACATGCAAAGCGAATGAAGTGAGTGGGATTTTCGTAGCTCAACTTGCAGCCCCCACGTTACGAGAGAATGTCTGCTCAGAGAATGCAGGTGCTGGCATTAGCTACTCCGGGACGAGTTCGGGGACGGCAAATATGAACCAGTGTCACAGCAACAAGGCCTACGGAATCGTGGTTACCGCGCAGGCACAGCCAATGCTAAAGGAGAACACCTGCTCCGAGAACAAGAAGGCTGGAATAGCTTACTCCGGGATGAGTTCAGGCACAGCAACAGGAAACCAATGTCTCAGCAATGAAACTTCTGGAATCCTTGTGTCGGAGCAAGGACATCCCACGCTGGAAGAGAATACTTGCTCCAAGAACAAGGGTGCTGGTATCACGTATCAGGGGGAAGCAGGAGGAGTGAACATTGACAACCACTGCAAGAACAATCTTATAGGTATTTCAGTAGAGGAACGCTCCACCATATCTATACAGGACGCTTCATTGAGGGGAAACTATGTAGGGACCCAATGCGCACAGACAGCTAGTGCAACATTAGTAAGATGTATAATATATGCTAATGAAGATACTGGCGTAGAAGGGAAAGATGCTGCTACCTTAAGTCTTTCTCATTGTGAAGTCTCTTCGAACCAAAGTGATGGCATTTTGATCACCGACACCGCCAAGCTTAAAATAGAGGGTTCACAGGTAAAGTCCAACCTACTTACGGGCATCCGTCTGGAAGGAACCTCTGAAGCCGTTGTCTCGAACTGCACAGTCTCCCAAAACCTGCATGGTGCGGAAAGCGTAGATTCAAGTCAATTGGAGATCATTGGCGGCTCGCTTAAGAATAATCGTTATACTGCCCTCGATCTGGGTGGCTCGGCCCGGGCGCAATTATCCTCGTGTACACTCTCCAACAATATGCTAGGGATTAGAACGAGGGATACCTCACAAGCCATGCTCGAAGACACAATTATCACCGACAATGCCTCAGGGGCAGCTGTTACAAATAGTACAGATGTGCAACTTAAGGCAGTGACACTGCAAAGCAATTCCGAGTACGCAATATTGTTGCTTGATGACGCAAACTTGAGGATGGAAAGCTCCACGCTCGTTGATAATGGGCAAAACGATGTCCTTCTAGGCACCCAACCTTACGGACTTTCTTCAGGAGAGCCTATAACAGTGGATATCAAAGCCTCCGGCGCTACACTTCAGCCACCGATAGGGCTACCGGATAACGTGAAAAAGGCTGTCGACGCGATAGTAGAAGTATGGCCTTCAGGTTTCGACGAAGTAACGAATGTATATTGGGAGTTTGCAGCAAATGGTGTTATCCTATCTTCTGGTCCTGTGTTAACGGTAGCTCACGTATTTTATGGAGAAGATGTGGGTAATCCAGATGTGTGGCTAAAATTGACCTCTCTCGATATTGTTGACGCGGATGAACAAGTTCCTATCCGCAGCTATAGCGACCTCAAGCTTGGCGAAACCAAACATGGTCCTCATCCCGCAGCAATAGATCCAAGCAGAGATCTGGCCGCTCTATATCCAAAAAAGTCATTGCCCGGCGGCCTGCGCGTAGCCAAAGATGTGGCCTATGGAGATCCTGTATGGTGTGTCGGATACGTGGGTTACTTAAAGACGGGAGAGATTTGGAGGTTTATCCCAGGGTTCATTGATATTCCATCCAGGAAAATTGTCATGTTGAGGCGCCTACTTTGGCTTGAGAGGGGCAAGAAGGGAATATTTGTTCCTGACGTGTGGGTTCATGTCTCGAAAGGCTCACAAACCGTTCACGGTATGAGCGGGGCACCTATATTGACATCTTCTGGTGAAGTGGTGGGGATTATGGTGCAAGGTGAAGTATTCAATGTAATGGGGGTTTCCCGTGCTGTTGATCTTCCAACCCTTCAACAGAGCGTAGAAGAGAAGACTGCTATGCCACACCTACGAAAGTAGTGGAGTCCTATGTGCAAGCCTGAACAGAGCAGCACAATAGCATGAAGGAGGCGGTGATGAAGGTAAGTTGGTGTATCGCATTGGCAGTGCTGGTAACCCTATTGGCGGTGGCGGTCGTTGCCACTGGAGAACAGACACCATCATGCACGATCTGGGTACAGCCTGGCCAGTCGGTCCAGGCGGCGATTGATAGCGCACCAGAAGGAGCAGTGATCTGCCTTTCTGCGGGAACGTGGGACGAGAACATCAAGATTGAGAAATCTCTAACACTGTTGGGTGCAGGACAAGATAAGACAACCATCACCAGTAAAGAAGGGGGTTACCCAGTGATTTGGATTATCTCGCCAGAGGGAGCGACGCAGGCAGCCTCAGTCAGGGTGCAAAGAGTAGGACTCACGGGCGCACATGGGAAATGTGGTGCTGGTAATACAACTAATAATTACATCTGCGGAAGTGGTTTAGCAATCCAAGCCTCACATGTAGTGGTCTACGATTCTGCTATCTCGAATGATCTAATTGGTGTCGTCGCTGTTGGGTCTGGGCAGGTAGCCATTTCTGGTTCCATCATCTCTGACAATGATCTTGGCATGGTGCTCTCGGGTTCAAGCCACGGTACAGTTATTGATTCAAGTATATCGGATAATAGGAAAGCTGGCATTATGATTAACGATCAAGCTGAAGCAAAAATCTCTGATTGCAGGATTTTCGAGAATAAGATTTCCGGCATAGCGCTTGCCAACAAAGCACAGGGAACAGTATCTAGCTCTGCAATCCTCTGGAATGGTCTCGGAGTCGCACTTGTACAGTCTGCTTGTGCTACTATTGACAACGATCGGATCGTGGGCAACAAATGCGGGATCCTCTCTACCAGTAGTGGTGAGGTTGAAGGCGACAAGAACCAAATGCAGAATGGAATCGATCTTGTTGGCAACTTGCATGGAGGCTTGAGGATCCCTTTGGTGCAAGCTACGGAGCAAGAGATTACATACCCAGATCCACGTTATTCTTCCTTGCAAGAAGCGCTCGATGCGCTCTTACCTGGCGGACACCTCATCCTTAATGCTGGGGAGTATGAAGCCGCAGGAACGATTGCGAAAGAGCTTGTGATTTCTGCCGTTGAAGGAGCTAAGGTAAAGTTTAAGACCGATGAGGTTCCGGTCCTTTCTCTAATCAGAGGGGGGAAGTTAACACTCATTGGAATAAATGTGACTGGTGGAGGAGATGGCTTGATCTTAGGGGCTGATGCTCGCGCAACGATTCTAGATTGCATGCTGTCTTATAATCCAGGGTATGGCATCGAACTCTTAGATACATCTCGTGCTACGATTTCCGACTCCACCGTTTCCGAGAATGGCCGAACAGGTGTTGCACTTATGGGTTTGGGCCATGCGGAGATCTCCAATTCCACAATCTCTGGAAACGCACTTGCCGGCATTGCCCTTAAGGACTTGGCCCAGGCGAAAATCACCGACTCCACAATCTCTGAGAACAAGTGGGACGGCATCAATCTTCGGGACTCCGCCCAGGCGGAGATCACCGACTCCACAATCTCTGAGAACAAGTGGGATGGCGTCGCGCTTCACAACTCAGCCCAGGCAACCATTGAGGGGAATAAGATCATCAACAACGGGGTATATGGCATCATGCTTTACCAGCAACCGTGCGTCAACGCTGACCACGGTTTCACCGGCCATGTCTCAGGCAGGGCGAACACCATCTGGGACAACAGCATCGATGTCTGTCCCCTGGAGCTCGGGTTCCTGACTACCGAGGAGGGCGGGGAATATGGCGGTAGATGACATCTTAGGCACCTAAGCAGTTTGTTGGGGCGGAGTGTAAGTATGCTTGCAATGGCAGCGAGGTCTACAAAAGATCGTCCGAAAAGGAGGGGATCGGGATGAGGTTCTGGCGCTATCTTGTGGTTGGAGCGCTGATATCGGCGGCTGTGCTCGGCCTGGAGATT
>WFQT01000445.1 GCA_015486895.1 Anaerolineae bacterium | reverse complement strand
GATTCTTGATCGCAAGAACATTATCCGGGCCTGGAACATGCCCGAAAAGTATTTTCTTGAGAAGGGATTGTATCTGCCCGGCAACTGATTCCCCTGATCAGCCGAACCGCCTTGGTACGTGATCCGTATGCCAGGTGGTGTGGGAGGGCTAGTAATGGGGAGTCCTATCCCGATTGGGCGGCATAACTCTAAACAAATACCTCTCGCCTCGCTATGCTCCAAGCGCAGCCATCTTGTTCAGGCAGCCCAGCCAGGTACGCATGGCTTCCCACGCTTCCTCTTCATCATTGAGTGGCGCTTCCACGTGAGCAACACGGGTGTTGCGGAAATCGTTCACCTGTTTCAACTGTTGGTAAATCTCATTGAACCCGGAATTAGAGAATGCTGCACTGACAACATTCCATACCCCTCCGACCCCCCAGCCCCTCTGCCGGGCGTAATCCAGACAAAAGAGCAACGTCCCCAAACGCTGGATAGAGCGGCCAAAAACCAAATTGTCACGCAGGTAGCGCTGGTTTCGCTCCAGCAATACCCTCTCGCGCTGCGACAGGTTGTCCAAATCCGGGTTGAAAAACGCGATGGATGCTCCCCTAGATGTAGGAATGGCAGGCTTGATGAATTTCTCCAGGATTCGCAGCGAGTACCTGTCCAGTGGCCCCAGCAATGGTTGGAAGGCTGCTGCATACGTCGGATGGCGCGAGCGTATGGCGTGATCCAGCAGGAGCACCGCCTGGCGCATGACATCTTCAATCTCGGCAGGTGGCCGGTCTATTCCCGCCTCCTGTAAAACCTTGTGGAACAGTTCTTCCTCCCTGGTACGTGCCGTGGCTTCTTCCAGAGGCAGGGTCAACTGCTTAGTTTTTAGTTCATCAAGCAGGGCCTTCAGCGATGGCGCACAGGCGCGTGCCAATTCTCCTATACCGCTTACAGCACTTTCCAAGAAGATGTGATAAGGTACATACAGATATTGCCACTTTCTCGCTTTGCCTGACGCGCTCTTGCACCATTCGACTGCTGCCGCAGCCTTGAGTGGTACGAGTTCATCTTGACGCCCTTTGAGTTCAACGAAATAGCGGGTGCCATCTTGCGCCCGAACGAAGAAATCCGGCACGTACAGGGCGCGGTGCCCACCGGGCTTGAGGTAGTCAATCATCAATTTCTGCGGCCCGGCGTTTCTGGCAAAGGCGGCTACGTCCTGCGCCACATCCAAGAAGTCGGTGAAGACTTGCTCGAAGTCATTATCGCAAGGCACCAGATTGAACATGGTACGCTCGGCCGGAAGCGCCGGGCGTTTTTCGTTGCTGGTGGCCTGGTAGGGTTCCCAGGTGGAAACCCGCTGACCACGACTGATTCGTTTGCGTTTTTGCGTGCGGACGGTTTTCGTCAGGATGAGTGGCGTAAACGTGGCGCGGATGTGTTCCATCACGTCCAAGTCACGCATCCGGTGGTCCACTTCGCCGCTGTACAGATCCACAGGGCGCTCAAAGAGGACTTCGGCAATGAATCGCTCCACCAGCGGGGCCAAAACCTGATGCGGATTGCTGATGCGGCAGGCCCGCCCCAGCATTTTGGCAAAATAGGCCGGCGCCGACCAGGCGTTGTTCAACAGGCCGGCGTCCAGTTTCATCGTGGTCACGATCTCATCGGTGAACAGGTGGCGCTCTTTGTACTCAATCGGTCCCTCTTTCTTCTTGCCGACCGGCAGGGGTTGGAAGTGAGCCCGGAAGTAATCGCGAATTTCGTCGAAGGTCAGGCCTTGCAGTTCGTTTGTGGTCTCGACGGCGTCGGAAACCAATGGGATTTCAATGTCCAGCGCTTCTACCGGCTTGTGGTTGTGATCCACAAAGATCGTGACGGTCTGCTTGAACGCCTCGCGGACGGGCAAAACGGCGATGTCCAGTCCTTCCTGTGCCAATTCGTTTTCATAGAGTTTACGAAAGGCCGGATGCTCGATAACAGTGACCATCTCTGGCGTCTCGCCCAGGAGAAACATGCGTCGCAGGCCGCGTCCCAGGGTTTGTTCTGGAAGGATACCCGACTTGGCCGAGTAGGGGCGCAGCGGCACGATGGTGGTGACGTTGCGCACGTCCCAGCCCTCGCGCAGCATCATCACCGAGACCACGCAACGGAATTTGCTGTCCGGCCTGTCCAGTTCGCGGGACATCTCGCGCAGTTCGCGCAAATCCTCCGGCTTCATCGCCGTTTCGTTTTCCACGAACTCTTTGAACGTTCTCCCCCCACGGGTGACCTTTTTGATGCGCCCT
>WFQT01000444.1 GCA_015486895.1 Anaerolineae bacterium | reverse complement strand
TAATCAAAACATTGAGAACAAACATGACGAAAGGTTTTTCTTCCGAGACACTGAGAATACTTCCTTTTCTAAGCCATTGCTTCTATCCGATGAGGTTCGAGAGCGCTACAAGGAGTTAATCGCAGATTATCAGGAACGACACACGAAAGAGATCGAAAGACGAAAACGACGGGGGATATCATCTGCCAAGCCCGATGGAAAGAAACCAGCCCTGAGTCGCTTTATCGTAGAGAAAAATGCTAGAGAATTACGCGATGGTGATTTGGTTTACGCTATGTTAGAGCGTGAAGGAACTGGGGTAAAAGTTAAATTCTTGGTGCCAGTGTCCGTCCCACGAGTGGGATACGAACATACCATCGGTGATTTATTGTTTCCCGAGGATTTGCGGCCATGTGATTCTATAGACCACCTTTGCCCAGCTTGCCGAACCTTTGGATGGGTACACCCGAATCCACCCAAAGATCCAGATGCGGCTACGGCCTATGCGGGTCGTGTGCGATTTACTCATGCGATACGTCAAGAAGTTCCCTCGAACGAATTTGATGTGACCCTTGCGATTTTGAGCACTCCCAAGCCAACCACATCACGTTTCTACTTAGGTCCCAAACAAGCTAAGCCTGTCAGCGAACTTCCCGATGACAGGGTGAACTATGACGCCCCAGCGCAAGTACTGCGCGGACGCAAATTTTACCGTCATCACGGCGAGCAATTGAACGAAAAAGAATATGGGACGGACAACAAGAGTGATCAAAACAGAACCGTCCATCAAGTCCAGCCGGCAGGAACAGTATTTGAGTTTACTGTATACTTTGAAAACTTGGCAGAAGTGGAATTGGGTGCTTTGTTGTGGTCTTTGGAAATCGAGGGCTGGCATCACCGAATTGGATATGCAAAGCCATTAGGATTCGGCTCGGCAAAAATCGAGGTTACAAGACTGCAAATTATGGACTGGGAAGAAAGATGGTCATCTCTGGAGAGCACGGGCTGGAAGGAGGTGTTACACAAGAAGGCCGAGTGGGTCGAGCAATTTAAAGAATCTATGAAAGCCCGCTATGGAGATGAGTTCGAGAATTTAGACAACATACGCGACCTACGAGCGCTGTTAGCCGAGGCGCCCTCTCTCCCGGTTCACTATCCTCGTCCCTCGCAAGAACCTTTGCCTGATGAGCGCAATTACGAGTGGTTTGTGGGGAATAAGCGAAGTGGGCGCAACGCTGGTCCCCGTCTCGTCCTCCCTCTGGCTGAGGACGACACAGAAGGATTTCCCCTTATAGATAAGTTTGGCAATATTATGGAGTAGAGGCGCTATGGACACCGAGCAGATAGGGCAAGAAATAACCTTCTGGGAGATTTTGTCCGCTGGGTTCTCGCTTCATGCTTTGTTGAAAGCTCAAGGTGGTTTACCCCTTCAGGGAATTTCTGAAGCGGAATTTGGCCTCCTTGATTATTTAGACGAGATAGAGATGCTAATTGAAAGATTTCAATTGGAGAGAACATCCAGTCGAGTATCAGAGCGATTGCACGCATTGAGGGTCAGCCTGATAGATAGCCACACTTCTATCCTAGAGAATGGCATGGTCGATCAGGTAAACTTGGTTGCACGTGATCTCGTGCAGGAAATTAGCCGTGAGGGCATAGAACGTCCCGTATTTGTAAGTATGCCAGGGCGAAATATACAAATATGGGATCTCCTAACAGATCCAATTGGTTGGTTTGGCATTGAGCCAAATGCGCCGTTTCAGCCACCTAACGAAGTCGTACAGGACTTCCAAGAGGCCGCTCGTGCCTTTGCTGCTGATTTTGCCCCAGCGGCTATAGTGTTCACATTACGTGCGACAGAGGGGATGTTGAGGGTATTCTGTAGTAACATTTTGGAAAGGCCAGTGAGAAGAAACGCTCAATGGGCAAGACTGGTCGAGCTTCTCCGCGAGAGCGGGCGATGTCCTGATCACATCCTCGAGAGTCTAGATGAGTTACGCCAACGTCGCAATGCTGCCATGCATCCAGGCCAACGCGTCCCTGAAGAATGGAACGACGAAGCAGCGCACAATATACTTCAGCGCTGCCGAGAACTCATTCGTGCAATGAGTCGACATGTAGCTCAGATGAGTGAATAATGCTTGCTCCTCTTCGACTTCGCCCACCCGCTCACTGGCAAGCAGAAAGCCTGAACCGAAACGCTGGCTAGCCAAAAGGTGGAGCGTTGCATTGCCATTGAGGGCGGGTGGACATACAAAAGCCCTTGACGTCGGAGGCGGGTAGCTATAGCTGAGGCATTCGGACGAAGTAGAGAAGGTTTTCATGCATGCCCATTTGCCAAAGTACAACATCGGCGTTCACTTTCTTACGGCGAACACCTTTGACCGCAAGCCTTACTTTCACGATCCGAACTGCGCCCGCATCTTCTGCGAAGAACTGGAAAGAGCCCGACAAAAGTACGGCTTTCACGTCCTGGCTTTCGTTGTCATGCCGGATCACGTTCACCTGTTGCTGTGGTGGAATCCGGACGTCAATCCGGATATCACCATTTCCAAGATAGCGTGGGCGGTGAAAGGGAAATCGGCCCGGAGGATCGTGGATTATCTGAAGATGCTGGAGGTTGGCGGCGGGCGGGTAGGCGACGGCATTGCCGTCGCCTACCCGGGGGCATTGCTCCAGCCTGCGCGAGAGCCCAGTGACGTGCCTCACTATCGCAATTGGCGCTACAAAATATGGCAAAAGGGCGCAGGGTATGATTTCAACATCTATACGAAGGACAAGCTTTTGGAAAAGGCAACCTACATTCATGCCAATCCGGTGCGCGCCGGCCTGGTTCCCGTCCCAGAGGCGTATCCGTGG
>WFQT01000443.1 GCA_015486895.1 Anaerolineae bacterium | reverse complement strand
TGTGGATGCTGCATTTTTGGGCGCATATGCAGCGGATAGTGAGGCAGGCCAGATGGGAGCCCGGCTCTCGGCTCTCTTGGGGTGGTCTTTCTTGCCGTCGGTGACAGATGTCTTCAAGACAGGGAGTAATCTGGCAGGATTGAGCCAGTTGCAAAGCCCAGCGCGGCGCTTGTTGGGAGCGCTGCCCGCAGTTGTAACGGTCCATCCCCGGGCGACTCGTCCCCGTTTTCCACACGCTGCCAGGGTGATCAATGCTTATCGCGATGCTAAAGTCGTGGTGTGGGATGCTGACGATTTGGGCCTCGCCGAGGACGAGTTGGCGCCACAGACGGAATTCCGTAGCTATAGCTTGCTTCCGGAACGGGAACGGGGCAACATGATAGAAGGATCGGTCGAGGAAATGGCTCGGTCACTGGCGGGCGAGTTGTACCGCCGCCGGTTGTTGGATAGGGAGGCGTGACCATGGCAATGGATATGTCGTATTTAGAGTCTTTACAGACGTTAATGGCCACGGAGGAAACGACTGAAGGGGAAAGCAGCGGCGGCATTTGGGTGGTTGCTCAGTCTACGGCGGAGGGGTTGGCCGGTTGGGCAGATAAACTGGTGGCCCAGGCGCGCTTGCTGGCAGACCAGTTGGGCGCTTACATTCAGGTTTTGCTGTTAGGTAGTGAGGATGAAGCACTGGCCAACGTACTTATAGCCGCCGGTGCTGACGGTGTGCATATGACATTGTCGGCATTGCCTTCGGTAGCTGCTGTGGCCGAGTTTGTCGCTGAGCGGTCGCCGGAGATCTTGCTTTTTGCCGATACGCCTCTCTTTCGCCAATACGCGGCGCAGTTGGCCGGGAAGCTGGATAAGCCGTTTCTCTCCGGCTGTACCGGTCTGGATATCGACATGGTCACCAGTGGCCTCATGGTGCAGCGCCCGGTGATGGATAATCGCATTAACGAGCTGGTAGCGATGCGGGAAGGGGTGCGTCCGCAGATTGCAGCACTTTTCCCGGAACCGTTGCCGGAACCGTTTAGCGATCCCTATCGCACTGGGAGCGTGGAGGTAGTGTCCTTTCCTGCCGGTGATGTACCCTGGCTTGCTGGCGAGGTAGTTGATGCGCCATTGTCGCAGCCAGCCTTGAAAACGGCGAAAGTGATCGTTGCCGGTGGGCGGGGCATGGCCGGCGCTGGTTGGCCATTGGTGGAATCCTTGGCAGAAGCAATAGGCGGCGTGGTGGCCGGATCGCGTGGTGCCCTCGACGAAGGTTGGATTCCTGAGGAGCGCATGATTGATCTTGTCGGCCAGCGGGTTGCGCCGGACCTCTACATTGCTTGTGGTATTAGTGGTCAGATGCAACACAACGCCGCTATCGAAAATGCCCGTTTCGTGGTTGCCATCAACCATAATCCGAATGCGCCTATTTTCAAGGTGGCCGATGTGGGACTGGTTGGTGACGTGGGAGAGATCATCCCGGCGCTGATCGAGTCTGTGGGTGACTTCTCAGCCATGGTCAAATAGAACGCTGATTGCGCAGATTTCACGCGGATACCCGCAGGTAAAGCAGAAGAAAGCAGCGAAAATCAGCATTAATCTGCGTTCTATTAGTTGAGGGGGCTGAGTAGTCATGTCCGTGAAGGGCATGTCGTAGACAGGAAGTGGATTTCAGGTGCCGGGCATCATTGTAAGGACATTGTATTGCCTACTGGAGTCTGGCGGAAAATCCATTTTGTGACTTAACAGGGCAATTCCGACCACAGATTGCACAGAATTTCGCTCTAATTTTTCCCTGATGTTCTGTGAAGATCTGTGTCAATCTGTGGCTAAATTTTTCAGAGCGTCTGGCACCTATCTCTCTTCTTCCCATCGCAATTTGTCGCCCGGTTGGGTTGCGGTGGCTGCCGCTTTGCCTGCAGGCATCTCAATAACATAGCGGGCGTTGCGTCGTGGTCGCCCCACGCGCCAGGGTTGCACTCTGCGATCAATGTCCACAACGCGGTTGTTCCGATCGACGTAAACGACATCAATGGGAAAGTGCATAAAGAAGCAGTGTATGGCGTTCGTGGGATAGAGAATGAGCCCTTCGTTTTCAGCTAAGCTTTTTTTACCCATCAACCCGAGAAAACGGCCCCAAAAATGATTCTTTAGCTTGCCTCGCTGTAGAAGCCATCTGTTTTTAGTCTCGTTGTATATGCGCATAC
>WFQT01000442.1 GCA_015486895.1 Anaerolineae bacterium | reverse complement strand
CAGTTATTAGGTGGTCAGATTGTCAGCAACACAGGTATTTTGCGGATTGACACTATTGCCGCGGCGCTCCACGCCGGGTGGACGGTGGATAAATTGCGCGAGGTAGATATGGCTTATGCCCCTCCCTTTGCGCCAGTGTGGGATCCAATTTTAGTGGCTGCCAACGTCGCCAAATAATCATGTTTAGAAGTTCAACTTCTGCGAGAAGTTGAACTTCTAATGGAAGATTATTTCTGGATGCTCACTTAGTGAGACGGCAGGATTGAATCATACGTTGACGATCACTCTAAAAAGTGACTATCAACCCCTTTTTAGCGTATAATAAAGTTTGCCCATCAGGGATAGTTAAATGGGACGTGTGGAAGGGGTGAGTAGTGAACTGGTTCAATAAGAAGTTCCTTTACCCAGGGTTACACATCAAAAGGTGGCTTCTGCTGATGATTTTGGGCATTACCATCATCAGCTTGGGCTTCGGCTATTTCTTGCGCCAGCTTTACACCCAGGGTAACTATCCTCACATCATTTACTATGTGACCTTGCAGTTCCTTCCCCGTTGGAGCCGGGCGTTTTTCTTCGCCGCCATTGGTGTCTTGATGGTTGTAGAAGCATTCATTCGCCTGAGCAGCACAATTCTAGCCCCTTACATGCAGCCAGGCCGGGAAAACGTCTTGGAGGCTGTCTACCAACATCGGCAGTTAGGCCGAGGCCCGCGTATCACCGCCATCGGAGGGGGGACCGGATTGCCGACACTGCTTAGTGGCTTGAAGCATCATACATCGAACATCTCGGCTATTGTCACAGTAGCCGACGACGGAGGGAGTTCCGGCCGGCTACGACGAGAGCTTGGCATCTTGCCCCCCGGCGACTTTCGCAATTGCATTGCAGCCCTTTCCGAGGCAGAGGGGCTAACCACGCGACTATTTCAATATCGTTTTAACCAGGGCAGTGGCCTCAATGGCCACAGCTTTGGTAATCTGTTTATTGCATCTATGACAGGTATCACCGGCAGCTTCGAGCAAGGCTTGCTGGAAGCCAGTCGAGTGTTGGCAGTGCGCGGCCGGGTGCTGCCCAGTACCTTGACGCTGGTTACCTTGGTTGCCGATGTTGCCTCCCAGCAGGGAAAGGAGCAACAGATTATCTGGAAGCGAGTAGAAGGCGAATCGCACATCCCGCAGCCTGGACACCACATCTTGCGGGTATACTTGGATCCGCCGGTGAAACGTGCTTACCCAGAATCATTACGGGCCATCTTAGAAGCTGACCTCATCATTGCCGGACCGGGGAGTTTGTACACAAGCGTAGTGCCCAACTTATTAGTGGAAGAGATTGCTCGGGCATTGTTGGTCAGTCAGGGGCGCAAGCTGTATATTTGCAACGTGGTCACCCAACCCGGGGAAACGGAGGGATACACCGTACAGGATCACGTGCAGGCAATAAACGACTATCTCGGTCATGTCGTTTTTCGCGATGTGTTGTATAATACTCAGTGGGACTTGCCCTTGAATGGGCAAACAGGTGTAGATTGGGTCAAGCCGGGGCCAGATGAAGGCCAATACCATCTCATTGGCGCAGACCTGGTAGCAGAACATATCCCCTGGCGTCATGCTCCGGAGAAGTTAGCCAAGGCGGTCATGAATTATCTCGCCGCTCAAGAGAAAGGTATTAACTAATTTTTAGTAGTTGCTCACCCGCCTGCTGATTAGGCAAACTTTCACCGTGAGAGAGCATCTCAATCCGACATTCAATTCTCGCGGCTGCCATTACATGCTGCGGGTGGGGCAAGCAGAGTTCTCATCGTTTAAGGGAATAATACCCGTGAGAAAAGGAGTGAATGATGACAATAGGTATAGGTATTAACGGATTCGGACGGATCGGCCGACAGGTATTCAAATCAATCCGGGAGCGATATGGCGATGAACTGGAGGTTGTTGCCATTAACGATCTCTTTTCTGCAGAGATAAATGCTCATCTATTGAGGCATGACACTAATTATGGCGCCTACCCCGGTACAGTGGAAGTCCAAGGTGGCAACCTAATCGTGGACGGAGATGAAGTCAAAGTGTTCGCCCAACGTAATCCGGCAGAGTTGCCGTGGGGCAAGCTGGGAGTAGAGATAGTAGTAGAGTCCACCGGCGTTTTCCGCAAGCGGGAGCAAGCTGCTCTACACCTGGAAGCCGGGGCTAAGAAGGTTATTATCAGTGCTCCGGCTATCGAACCCGACTTGACCATTGTTCTCGGTGTGAACAATGAAATGTACAATCCCAAGGAGCATCACATCATCTCCAACGCTTCCTGCACGACGAACTGCTTAGCGCCGGCTGCAAAGGTGGTGAATGACGCCTTCGGCGTTGAGCGGGGCCTCTTGACCACAATACACTCATACACCAACGATCAGCGCATTCTGGACCTGCCGCACAAAGACTTGCGGCGAGCGCGAGCAGCGGCCATGAATATTATTCCCACCACTACTGGTGCGGCGAAAGCAGTCGCTCTGGTTATTCCCGACCTGAAAGGACGCTTTGATGGCATGGCCATGCGTGTGCCTACTTCCACGGTTTCCATTGTGGACTTCGTGGCTAATCTGAAAAAGCCGGCCACAACGGAAGCACTGCACGAAGCGTTCCAAGAAGCTGCTGCCGGAAATATGAAGGGCATCTTAGACATCTCCTTCGAACCGTTAGTTTCCTCCGATTACAAAGGGACAACATTCTCCAGCATTGTTGATGCTCCCTTCACAAACGCTTACGGCGACACTATGGTGAAAGTGATCGCCTGGTACGACAATGAGTGGGGTTATTCTACCCGGGTGGCCGATCTGGCGCACATGATTGCTGCTAAAGGAATCTAAAGCACCGTACGGCCAGAGAACAGAGTGGCAAAGGGAGGTTCATGCGCGGCATATCACAGTGGATGAAAATGGGCATGACATGTAATACGCAATACGTAGTACGTAGTGCGTGATGCGGGCGGGTAGCCTGGCGGCAACGGCTAACGACTGACTGCCAATCCGTGTTATACGTGAGCAAATGATCCGGGGCCTCCCCTGCCTCCTATAAATGGTCAGCGAGGTCGCAGTCAGTTTCCGTATTGCACGGTCAGATTACCGCTTAGCGATGATGCTTTCCGTTCACGGCGCTAAAGCCAAAGGCCAATAGCATGCACCTTTGCTGCCTTGCGTTAGCTCTTTTTCTCTGTGGCGCTGCGGCCCTGCGTCAAAACATACGTTGAATTCTATTCTCAAGGGAGAGCAATGAGGCGTAGCCATGAGTTTACAGAAGAAAACAGTGCGGGATATTGCTTGGCCGGGGCGTAAAGCTCTGGTACGGGTAGATTTTAATGTACCTTTGGCGGATGGAAAGGTCAGTGACGACACGCGCATCCGGGCGGCTTTGCCTACGCTGCGATACCTGTTGGAACGAGGTGCGGCGCTTATTCTAATGTCCCACCTCGGCCGCCCCAAACATATAGACCCAGCTTTCAGTTTGGCGCCGGTAGCATCGCATTTGGCTGCATTGTTGGGCCGGCCAGTTTTGATGGCCCCTGATTGTGTAGGCCCGGAAGTGCAACAATTAGCCGCACAGCTTCAACCCGGAGACGTGCTGCTT
>WFQT01000441.1 GCA_015486895.1 Anaerolineae bacterium | reverse complement strand
TTCCCAGCCGCGGCAGCATCCAACATCTGCCGGTACGTCATCCCCGGCTCCGTCGGCAGCGTGCCGCCCCACTGCCGCTGCGTGCGGCTGACAGCCTTCTCGTCGCCTAACGGCCGCTGCCCCGGCAAGCGATCCGGCAGCAAGCCCATATCGCGCGCCCCTTGTGCGTTGGCATCATAAGGGAGATAACCAACACGATCCACAGCACCGGCCAATAGCGCTAAATTGGTCAATGCCGCCACGTCAGCCTGTGCCGCCGAACCAGCCGCCACCGCCTCTCCATAGAGGAAGAGCGGTCGCTGTGCCGTGCGCAATAGTTCCACTGCAGCCCGGAAATCATCGTCAGCCAGGCCCAACTGTCCCGCCGGCACCACCGTGAGGTCATCTTGCCACGATTTATAGCCGCCTAATCGCCGTACCCGCTTCTCTACTTGTTCATCCTTGAGAAGGGCAGCCGCAAGACTCTGCAAAAGCAACGCATCCTCACCCGGCGGCGGTTGCAATGTTACCCCGTAGCGGCTATCTTCCACTTGCAATGGATGAATGATCAACACTTTCGCCTGCCGCAGCTTGACAGCCCGCTTCAAGAAGAGATCTAACACCGGCATATTCTCGGCGATGTCAACGCCGAAGAGCACGAACAAGTCTGCTTTATCGAACTCGGCCACAGAGGGAGTGCCTCGGCCATCGGTCACTACATCGCCGCCATAGCGAAAGTCCACGTTGTTCGTGTGCGCATATTGGCGGAAGAATTTCTGCAGCAGGTAATTGGCTTCATTGCTCAGCTTGGCCGAGCCAACAGCCCCGACCCGCTGCGGCTGTTTACTGGCAGCAACCAGCTTCGCCGTAATCAGATCCAAAGCCTCTTCCCAGGAAGCCGGCCGTAAAGCCCCGTTCTGGCGCACCAATGGTTGTGTCAAGCGCCCCTCATGCTGCATATAGCCAAAGGCGAAGCGCCCTTTATCGCAGAGCCATTGGTCATTCAGATAGGCGTTCTCCCGGGCCATCAGCCGCCGAACCTGGTTTGTCCTGGTATCAATGCGCAGATTACATCCCAATGAGCAGTGCGTGCAAATACTGTCCGTATGCTCCAGTTCCCACGGACGATAGCCAAAGCGGCTCACCCGGCTGGTCAGTGCCCCCACCGGACAGAGTTCAATGATATTGCCGCTCGTCTTAGCCGTCAAAGGATGGTTGGGAGCGATATCAATGACCGTTTCCCCACCCCGGTGGTAGAGGCCAATTTGCGGCTTATCCTCCCACTCTTCTAAATAGCGAATACAGCGCCAGCAAACGACACATCGCTCCTGATCCAACATGATCCAATCACTGATTGGATAGCGCTTGTTCTTATGATGCTTTTCCTCAACAAAGTGACTGGTGCCGTTGCCATGCTCCATCGTCTGGTCTTGCAATGGGCACTCGCCACCTTTGTCACAGATAGGACAATCTAACGGGTGGTTGATAAGCAACATCTCTAAGGTGCCGGCTCGAGCTTCTCGCGCTCGTTCGCTGTTGTAATACACCACCAAGCCCTCGCTAACCGGCGTAGTACACGATGTCACCAATTGCCGGCCCCGGCGCCCCTCTATCTCCACCAGACACATGCGGCATGCACCCAATGGTTTCAATTTTGGATGAGAACAGAAAGCGGGAATATTGATACCAATGCGCTTGGCAGCTTCAATGAGAAGCTCGCCCTTCGGCGCCACCACTTCCTTCCCATCAATGGTAAATTTGACCATGTCAGCCATGAATCTCACCTACCCCTATGCACCCTCACGTCGTAGTATGCTATGAATCAATGCAATCGCTTTCCAAAAAACGGCCAAGTCAATCGAACTACGGTACGGCAGTTCCCGTCTTTAATCTCTCGGATGGGCAGGTTTACCCACATCCGGGCGGTAAACAGGCCGCACCGGCACTTCCGGCGCCTCTCCAGAGGGATTCGTTTCCTTAATGTAAGCTAAGAACTCATCCCGATAAAGCTTGATGGCACTCTGCAAGCCCCAAACAGAAGCAGGGCCAAAAGGACAGAATGTCTGCTGCTCAATGAATTTACTAATCCGTAGCATTTCGTCTAAATCTTCAGGACGCCCCTTGCCCGCCTCGATGCGCTCCAGTATCTTCTCGAGCCAGCCACTCCCTTCACGGCAAGGAGAACATTTCCCACACGATTCCTCCCGGTAAAAGGCAATAGTGCGTTTAGCCAAGCTGATAATGGGCATATCCTCAGTGAAGACAATCACCCCCGCCGAGCCCAGCATCGACCCTGCTGCCTGAACAGACTCGAAATCCAACGGCGTGTCTATTTTATCTGCCCCCAAGATCGGCATAGAAAGGCCCCCCGGGATGATCCCTTTGATAGGCTTATCATCCACGGTACCCCCACCATACTCGTAGATCAACGTGCGCAAAGTGGTGCCGTGCGGCAGCTCATATACGCCCGGCTTTTTCACCTGGCCACTGAGGGAGAAAAGCCGGAAGCCGGTACTCTTCTCTGTACCGAAGCCTTTGTACCACTCTGCACCACGTTCAATGATGTGAGGAACGTTGCTCAGCGTCTCTACGTTGTTAATGATAGTCGGCTTGCCATAGAGGCCTTCCACCGCCGGAAAAGGCGGCTTCAGCCGCGGGTGGCCGCGATACCCTTCCAGCGAGGTCAGCAACGCCGTCTCTTCACCGCAGATATAAGCTCCGGCGCCCCGGTGTATCGTCAGTTCCAAACTATAACCGCTACCCAAAATGTTCCGCCCCAAGAAACCATATCGATAAGCTTCATCCACGGCATCTACTAACCGCTGATAAGCAAAGCCGTACTCGCCGCGGACGTAAATGAAAGCATGTTCAACCTCACAAGCGAAGGAGGAGATAATGATGCCCTCAATAACCTGGTGCGGGTCATACTCCATCAGAAGGCGATCCTTGAAAGTACCCGGCTCGCTCTCGTCAGCGTTGCAGACCAGGTAGCGGGGGTAAACGCCTTTAGGCAGAAAGCTCCATTTCACCCCAGCGGGGAAGCCAGCGCCGCCACGGCCGCGCACACCAGAGGCTTTAACTTCCTCCAAAACAGCCTGCGCTCCCATTTTGATGGCTTTGCGCAAAGCGCTGTAACCGCCATCAGCTATATAAGTCTCAATTTTTTGGGAATCAGGCTTATCCACACGGGCCAACAAAACCGGTTCCGCCATACCGCCATGTGGCGGCGGCCCGGCCGGATCGCGCTCCAACGACTCGGGGAAACCGTCGGTTCGCAACGTATCGATAATCTCATCCACCCGCTCAGGCGTCAAGTTCTCATAATACTTGCCCAACCCATGATGCTCTGCCCGCACACTCATTACTGGGCCTGTGGAACAAGCGCCCATGCACTCAGCGTGGTCTAAGGTGAACATACCATCGGGCGTCGTTTCTCCGAAGTCAATGCCCAACTTGAGCTTCAGATGATCAGCGACTTTATCGGCGCCTCGCAACCTGCAGCCCACATTGGTGCATATCTCTAAGTGGTAAGTGCCTTTCGGGTCCTTGTAAAGCATATTGTAGAACCCTGCAACGGCATGCACTTCCGCTGGTTCCAAGTCAAAAAGCACAGCCACTTCATCTTGCACTTCTGGTGGCAACCACCCTATTTCCTGCTGGGCAATATACAGCGCCGGCACTAATGCCGACCGCGGATTAGGGTACTTCTTCATCGCCTGGCGAATTTTTTCCTTGGCTTTAGGTGATAACATACATCACTCCTGCCTGCATTCTTTCACAAATCCCGTCGCTCTTCCCTGGCCACAGGTTACCGGTCTACTTCTCCCAAGACAATATCGACCGACCCTAAGGAAGCGATCAAGTCAGCTACATACTGGCCTGATGCCATCCTGTTCAAAGCTTGTAAGTTCACAAATGACGGCCCCCGCACTCGTAAACGATAGGGATGAGCCGAGCCATCACTAACTAAGAAGAAGCCCAGAATCCCCTTGGGGTTCTCCACAGCATGGTATATAGACCCTGGTGGCGTCTTCATTCCCTCCGTCCAGAGCTTGAAATGGTGAATCAATGCTTCCATGTCGTGGTCCAATTCCTCCCGAGGCGGGGGGACAACTTTGCGGTTATCCACGTTCACCGGGCCAGCCGGCAAGTTATCTAGAGCTTGTTGAATGATACGCAGCGATTGGCGCATCTCGTTGACCCGGACTAAATAGCGGGAAAAGACATCGCAGCCGGTCTCGGTGACCACGTCAAAATCGTACTGCTCGTAACCACAATAAGGACGTACCCTGCGCAGATCGTAAGGCACGCCGGAAGCTCGTAGCATAGGGCCAGTAACGCCCAGCGCAAGAGCATCCTCCGCCGACAATGGCCCCACCCCTTCAGTACGCCCGCGGAAGATGACGCTATCGGTCAACATACGCTCGTACTCGTCAATACGAGAGGGCATGACCTCCAGAACTTGCCGCACTTTATAGTCAAAAGCGGGAGGAACATCGGCAGCTAACCCGCCAATGCGCATGTAGGAGAGAGTCAGGCGGCCACCGCTAACCATTTCGAAGATATCGGTGATCAGTTCTCGCTCTCGGAAAGCGTACATCAAAAAAGCCATGCTGGTACCGGAAAGGTCCAGAACTGCCGTACCCAAGGCAACTAAGTGGGAAGCGATACGTTGTAACTCCGCCATAATCACACGGAGAGCTTTGGCTCGGGGCGGCACTTCAATGCCAAGCAGAGTTTCCACCGCCAGCACGTACCCCAAGTTATTAGACATAGAGGAAAGATAGTCCATCCGGTCGGTATAGTACACAAAATCCTTCCAACGGACATTCTCGCCCTGCTTCTCAAAACCTGAGTGCAAATAGCCTAAGTCAGGATCCACCCGCACCACTTTTTCGCCTTCCAGTTCAGCAATGAGGCGCAATACACCATGGGTACTGGGATGCTGCGGCCCCATGTTAATCACTAAGTGGCGGTGGTCCATGCCGTCGGGGATCTCCATGACCGGCACTACTGGCTCCAGAATCTGTTTACCCAGGTTCTCGAATTCAGGAGCCTCCCAGTTCACAGAGAAAGGCACTTCCTCCCGGTTAATATCGTAATCCTTGCGCAAGGGGTGGCCAACCCAATTATCCGGCATCAAAATACGCTTCAGGTCAGGATGCCCTTTATAGCGGATCCCCATCAAATCAAAAGCCTCTCGCTCATGCCAGTTAGCAGTTGGCCAAATCTTAGTAAGCGAGGGGAGCACAGGGCGCTTATCGTCGGGCGCCGGCACCAATAGCCGCAATTGACGGTTGTGGCGTACCGAACGCAGTTCGTACACCCCCACAAAACGTGGTTCCTGCCCCAAGTTCAAGCGGTCGTAGGAAGTATCATCCAGTAGCATGTCATAGCCCATCTCGTCACGCAAGAAACGGGCCACACCCAGCAGAGCATCCGCCTTGACGGTCACCGCCTGCTGATCACGAAAATCTTCCGTGGCCAAAACAGAGTCCGGGAACCGGGCTTGCAATAGCTGTACGGACTCGACTTCGCCGGCCTCGTCAGCCTGATATGGAACGGTCATGAGAGTCGCCAATGCTCTTTCTCCGTTAAAAATATCATCAACTGGAATCTGGCGAAAATCCGTTTTTTGGCCTAACAAGGCAACTCCGACTACAAATTGCACAGATTAGACTGATTTTTGGTCTGACACTCCCCTAAAATTCCACCAAGGTCTATGTCAATCTGTAGCTAAAACCGAAAACGCCATTGTCCAGTCATCAATAATGACTCTCAGCCTACTCTCCCGCACATAACAAGTCCAAATCCGGGCGGGAATGAGCGGCTACTATTATCGTAAGCGATAAGCTCACATTCAGCTTTCCTGCTCCAACTGCGCCAACCGCCGATAGTCGCGATCAGCGAAACGCTCATGCTGGATTTTTTCCTGCAGCAACGTCAATCCGTAAAACAACGCCTCCGGGCGAGGCGGACAGCCGGGGACATACACATCCACGGGAATGATCTTGTCCACGCCCTGAATTACAGCATAGTTATTGAAAGGCCCGCCGGCAGAGGCACAAATACCCATAGCGATGACCCATTTAGGCTCCGGCATCTGGTCATACAGCTTCTTCACCACCGGGGCCATCTTGTTAGACACCCGACCGGCAACAATCATTAAATCTGCTTGCCGAGGGGAAGAGCGAAATACTTCTGCCCCGAAGCGGGAAATATCATGGCGGCTGGTACCTGCGGTGATCATCTCAATGGCACAACAGGCTAAACCGAACAACAGTGGCCAAACGGAATATTTCCGACTCCAATTGACGGCCTGCTCCAACGTTGTTGTTATGTAACCTTTATTGCTCAGGTAGTTTTCCAAACCCATGAACAAAGCTCCTTCAAAACGCACAACCGGACGTTTCCCGCGTCACGATTATATTAACTGGACTCTGGCGTTTCTATATTTAGCCACAGAAAAACACAGAATTGCACAGACCTGGGTCGAAAAGCAAGTAAAAAATCCGTGTCAATCCGTGCAACCTGTGGTAAAAATAGTTAGGTCGAGCCTAAAACGTCATTTTTGCCAGCCTCCAGATATTAAGGTCACTTCGGGTCTTGGATGGCGGAAAGGGAGACCGGCTTATGCCCCCCAGCAATTATCCCCGAGGGACAGTACTCAACGTTCCCAGGTGAAAGCATCTTTGCGCCAAGCATAAATATAGCCGATGATCAGGATCAAGAAGAACAAGCCAATTTCCACCAGGCCGAAAACCTTTAATTTCTTAGCCAACACAGCCCAGGGAAAAAGGAAAATCACTTCAACGTCAAAAATCATGAAGAGAACCGCAGTCATGTAATAGTGAATAGGGAAACGGCGCCGGGGAGAAACAAAAGGCGTCAACCCTGACTCATACGGTTCCACTTTAATTTTCGAGGTACGACGAGGCCCCAAGAGGGTAGGGAACCCAATAGCCACAATAGCAAAAAGCAGAATAATGACAAATAAGATCAGAAGTGGCAGATAACTAATAGGCATAAACATGTCCTCGTGATCGGCGGTAGGTTCTGGAAGCCACAAATCACCTCCACAGTTTGTACATCTTATCACAAAGGCTAATAGCTGTCAATTACGCTGCTGTCATTTGAGTGACAGTAAAACGCCTCCCTTGGAGAAGCCTAGCACGAGAACTGACCACTTGAGCTTCTTTCACAGGGGGGCACCTTCCCGATGATAGTCTACACTTTGAGTTCCCTCTATGACTGCTATCATAGGGACGGGAGAAGAGGCCATCAGTTATCACTTAGCGGTACTTCGCGTCCACCTCATTCAAGAAGTGAGCGTAATCGACCAGAGCATCAATGACTGCCGATTGCTCCGGGTAAGCAGTTTTCACAGCACCGAGATCCGCTCCACCATGAATCGCTTTCACCACATCGTCAACGAAAGTCGTTGTCGCCGCCGTGATCCAGGAGAAATTATCGGCATAAGCCTGCAACTTCTCCCTCGAAAGCTTATATGACAACTGGGGGCTTTGGCTGAGCCAGACGGCGAAATACTTAGCAGCAAAAGCATTGGCAACTGAGTCAGCATCGAAAGGCGGTTTTTGTTGAAAATAGATCTCCTCATTCAGGTCCTCCCGGTAGGCAAAATAGCGCAGGACACCCTCAACGCCAAAAATCCCTATCACCGACCAGTATTCTTCTGCCGACAGTGGTGGCCGGTAGTTGCGCTGATAGCGGAAGAATCCTGTCCCCAAGAGTAACGTGTGCGGGTCATAGTGATAAGTCCAGGTGCCACCTCCCCGGCCGGCGTCATAGACAACGCGCCACACCGCCGTATTAGGATCAGTCAGGCCAAAGAACATGTCGCACAAGCGTGAATCCAGGCTCAAAGCATAGTCCAGCTTCTCTCGCAGCGCTTTGCGGTCCAAGGTGCCCGGTCGCGCTTCCTGGATGATGAGACCGTCGAACCATCCCCTTGGCGGTTCCCACCGTCGCCGTTTCAGATTGAAGACGAGATAGGGATTGGGGTTGCGAATCACCTGGCCAGACCGATCGACGGAGAACAGGTGCATAGATCGCGAACCATCGACACCCTTTTCAGGGTACATCCGCATCAAAGCATGACGTGCCTCAAATGTTGCCATGGCCGCGGTCAATTGTGGTGACAAAAAATAGCTGTTGTCCAGGAAATGCGAAACTGCCAGCGCACTCCACAATTCAACAGGCATTCCCCGATACCAGGAAGGGCTCAGCACCCAGTGGCCCTCACTATCCAGTATGAGGTATGGAGAAGTAGACGGCTCGAACACACTCTTCAAACTCGCTTCCAGGCGGGAAACAACGAGAAAAATAGCCAGGCGACCGGAGGGCATGAGCTTCACCATAGCTTGCGCCCTCTTGGAGACAGCCGAGGCCCCCTGCCCCACAATCCACGATGCCAATATACCGTTCAGTGCTTTCGACTTGTGAACAAGATAAGCCTTCCCCCGGGCATTGACAAAGCCAATCAAAGAGTTGCTTCCCTTCGGCCCAGGAAGTGCAGCTAAAAGGACAATGTCCCCATTAGTCGTCATGACCACGCTGGGAGAAACCACTTTCACCTCATAGGGAGAAAAGCCATTCCCCGCTAAGGAACGCGCCAGCACAGTGAGATCAGCTATCGCCGTCTGTCTCTGTGCTGCCGTGAGGCCGGGTGACCGAGGATCAATACACTTCCCCGGCGGTAGGATACCAGCATATGCTGCATCAAACGTCCCCGCAGGTGATTCTATAGCCTGATAAACGATGATGCCACCGAAGCCGGCAGTTTCAGCGGCACCTTCCAAGTCTCGGGGAAGCACTGTAAGTGTGGCAACGACGGATGGCGCAAAAGACTGCAAAGCTGTAGGAGTAACACCCCCACCGCTGCAGGAAGCCATGGGGCCGACTATCGAGATAGCTATGAATAAGGCAAACAGCCGTTTCCTCACATTCCCGCTCCCCTGAAAATAGGACCTCACCCCTGGCTGGCCGACCAAATGATCGGCCAGCCCTCCCCCTCCCCGTGTCGGGGAGGGGGAAAAGCTAAGCGTAGCGCAGCTTGGGGGAGAGGTCTCCCCTGAAAATAGCCC
>WFQT01000440.1 GCA_015486895.1 Anaerolineae bacterium | reverse complement strand
TGCCGGCTCGATCTCGTTGATCAAGATGCGAACCCCTAGACCCCGCCCACCAAGATACTCCATTAGCAAGGAGCCGAAGCTGCTGTAAGCTACTGCCCTGGAATTCAGGTCCACCCGTGCAAATGCAAACTCCATGACACCAACCTTCCCCGATATGCCTCGAAGAGGCCCGCCGGTGCGAGCAAATTCACACTATCTCCGTAAACTCTAAAAGCACGCCGTCCGGGTCGAGGCCAAAGGCGATCGGGGGCCCGCCAGCTTGCTGGAATGGGGGGTCAGGAAGCATGCGCACGCCTCCTCGTCCCAGCCGCTCGAACACCGCCGATACGTCGGCGACGTGAATAGCGAGATGTCTTAAGCCAAGCAGAGTCCGGTCGGCTGGCACAGTCTGTGACAGGTCAGTCTCTGCATAGCGCAACAGCTCCAGCTTGGCGGCATCCGGCCCGCCGCTGGTCAGGATCACTATCTCTCGTCCTGGGAACTCCATCCTGCGCTCTACTCGGAATCCTAACCGGACATAAAATTCAATCGATCTCGCTAAGTCACTCACAACCAGGCCAACATGGTCAATTCGATTACCCATGAGTAATTCTCCATAACCGCCCATAAACGTGGCCTTCTCCTACATCGGAGTAGATGATGGATCAGTGATCGCCTCCACTACAACGGGTTTGTGCGCATCCAACGCCTCCGCCAGCGTTTTTCCGACCTGTGAAGGCTCCTCGACCCGCAGGCCGACGCACCCCAGTCCTTCAGCTACTTTAGCAAAGTCGATCTTCCCAAGATCGGAACACTTGAAAGTGCTGTGGTACCACGCCTGCTCTGCCCACTTCACCCAGCCGAAGGCGGCATTGTTAAGCACGATGTTGACGACTGGTAGGTTGAACCGCGCCTGAGTAGATAGCTCGGCCATGACATAGGTGAACGCACCATCACCGGCTAATGTGACCACACGCCGTTCAGGTGCAGCCAACTGGGCACCTACGCCAGCGGCGACGGCAAAACCAATCCCTGCCAGCCCACGCGGGAAAATGCAACGACGCCCTGCCTCCCGTTGAGAAAAGTATAGTGCACCCCAAGCACTGGCGAAGCCAGCGTCGCATATCAACACGTCCTCTGGGGCCATGACACGCCCCAGCTCAGCCATGAGCATGTGTGGATCCAGGGGAGTCCCATCTGATGCCACTCTTTGGGCAACGGTATGCTCCCATTCCTGTTTAAGCGACTGCGCCCATTCCAGGCGTTCCTTATCTGGCACGATCTGTTCGCCACGTTGTAGCGCCCCCAACACCGCGTCGAGCCCAAGCCTTGCATCACCCACCAGACCCACGTCTGTGCGGAACACACGCCCTACCTCGCCAGGGTCAACATCAAGATGAATCACTTTCTGCTCTGGCGTGGGCACGGTCCACGTGAAGGTTGAGTTCTGCGATGACTTGGAGCCGACGATAAACACAAGATCAGCCGAGCGCAAAGCAGTTTCAGCACATTGGGTGCCGGCCATGAAGCCGACTACCCCCAGGCAAAGTGGATGATCGTCGGACAATATACCTTTGCCCGTGAACGTGGTGGTGACGGGCATGGTGAGGAGCTCCGCAAGCTGTTTGACCTGGGCTGTTGCCCCCGAGATGAGCGCTCCTCCACCCACAAGCATCACCGGCCTCTTGGCAGCGCGCAGGAGCCTGGCTGCCTTCTCAACGTCACCAGGATCAGGCGCTGAACGCCTGGCTGGAAAACGACCGTAGTCAGGCTCAACGTAGTTCTCTAGATGCTGGAAGTCGTATTCCTGCCTGAAAACATCAGCGGGTACGTCCAATACAACAGGGCCCGGCCGCCCGGTCGACGCTTTGATAAAAGCCGCTTTCACTAACTCCGGCAGGCGGTCGGGGCTAGGAACTCGGAAAACAGCTTTACTCACTGCCTTTAGCAATCCGATCTGATCAATGCCTTGTGACGCGCGCCCGAAGTCTATGTGGTTAACCCAGCCAACGGGGTGATCGCTGACGATAGCGACCATAGCGGTAGAGGAATTCAGCGCTTCACCCAGGGCAGAGACCAGGTTTGTCGCCCCAGGGCCAACGGTAGCATCGCAGACTCCTACTTTGCCGGAGATGCGAGCGTATGCACAAGCTGCGTGGCCCGCACTGCGCTCGTCTCGCATGACCACATGCTTTAGTTTGGCGCGCTCCGCGTAATCAGCTTCATATAAAGGTAAAGTTTGCCCTCCTGGGATGCCAAAAATGTACTCGACACCGTAATCAACCAGCATCTCAGCTAAAGCAAATCCAGTATGTTGTCCCATCACAAAGCCTCCTTCCTTCATGGAATTGGAATTATGTTAGTCCCTTATGAGGACTGTCCTACTCTAAGATGTACTGGTCGGACATCAAGCATAGGGGTGCCCGACTCTCCATTGATTAACCTCAAAAGCAAATCAGCGGCCACGAAACCTTCTTCCTCAATGTCTACGACGACAGTTGTTAGCGTCGGTGTGACCATGTCGGCCCACAAAGTACCCCCATAACTCACTATGGCAATATCTTCCGGAATCGACAGGTTACTCTCCTGTACATATTTCAACGCAGCTACGGCCATTGTGTCAGTAATGCCAAAGATCGCATCCACATCATGTCGCAATAACTGGCTGGTGGCTTCCTTTGCTGGGGCCAAGCGGTACCGTCCCTCCGCTACCAACTCCTCCCTGAATACGAGGCCCTTGGACTGCAGTGCACGCCGGTACCCGGCCAACTTTCGAAGCGAGTCCGGGTGCTCTCGTGTTCCAATGATGATGCCAATGGCACGATAGCCCTTCTCCAGGAGGTGAAGGGTCACTTGGAAAGCGCCATCTTCTTGATCAGGGCAGACCTCAGGAATGTTGGACTCGGCGAAGTTACGAGCGACATACACCATTGGAATGCTTTGCTCCTTGACTAATTCGGCGTGCCGGTCTTGCCCGCTGAGAACTGCAGGCCGTCCGACCATGATGATCCCATCTACTTTTCTTGCGAGAAGAGTGCGCAAAGACTCGGCCTCTCTGCTGGCCTGATTGCCAGTCATAAGTAACACCAAGGTGTAATCGGTGCTCTTGACTCTGCGGTCAATTCCAGCAACGATGCCCGCGATGCCAGGTTGGTAGATATCTGGGACAACCGCGGCAAGCGTGTTCGTCGCTCCCATTCGCAAACTACGAGCAATCAAATTGGGACAGTAATTGGTCTGTTCAAGGGATTGCAAGATCCGCTCTTCCGTCTCAGGCCGAACTTTCAACTCTCCCGAAAGGTAGCGGGAAACAGTTGAAACGCTAACCTGAGCTAAATGTGCCACGTCGTGCAAGGTTGCCACGTCCTCATACCTCCGAGTAATCAAAGTGCCTAAGCGAGGCTTGCTCTTTAGGCCAAGCCTGTCGTTGCGTAATCACATGGTGTAAGCGGCCCCTGCCAGTGAGGTTCAATGGACAAACGTTTGTGTAGATTATTATACTGTATACGCAAACGTTTGTCAAGCCTCAAATTAGGGGGTGCAGGGTCTTTTCAATGTCGATAAGTGGTATCGACAACATGAAGAATATGCCGAAGAAGCCCTATCTATTCGCGACGCCTATCTTGCAGGCGATATTCAGTTGGTGGAGCCTGACCTGGCACATTACGAGTTTGCCAATGTCATGCGCTACATGGGGGAGTTGACCACGGAGCAGGTGCAACTGGCGGTGGAGGGGCTCTTCGCCATGCGTATTACCTGGGTGACACCCACGAAGGAAGTCATGACGCGGGCCATGGCCATCGCTCGCAGCCACGACGCCACCGTATATGACGCCGTCTTCGCGGCACTGGCCGAAGTTGCTTCCGCTCTGTATGTCACTGCCGACATGCATTTCGTGAAGTGCGTGCCCGACCTGAGCTATGTCAGGCCTCTGGCGGACCTCAGCTTGCCCTGACATTATCCACTTCTCCTCCGCCTCCCTCCACGGCCATTAGTTTCCCTTTAACAGAAAGCGCCTCTCCTTGAGAAGAGACACGTGATCGGCACTTTGTTTTCAAAAGTACTCGCCACCTGAGTGTTGCTCTTTGCTTTATTTCCAGTCTTACAAGGGTTCGTTAACCTGTTATCTTCCGCTATCACGGATGGGAGATAACAGGTAAATAATGGCGGAATAGTGTCGCCGTTGGTGTTGGTGTCTTAGTTGCAGTTGCTGTGGGGGTTGGGGTCGCCGTTGCTGTTGGTGTTTCAGTTGCAGTTGCTGTAGGGGTTGGAGTTGGTGTCGGTGAAGGGATCGGTGTTGCCGTCCAGACGGCATAGTCCAGGATATAACCGTTTCCCACTGGCTGGTCACCTACTTCCAGGTCACCAATGACCTGAAAATAGAGTGTTTCCGTCACTACCGGGGAATAATTGACTATCTCTTGGTCCGTTTGCCCCCGACTGATCGCCACCGGCGTTGCCTGTGGGTTCAAAAGCAGTAAGTCTAAGTCGCCGAAATCGTTGGTAAAAGTGATAACTCCGCGTATCGTTGCCAGCGGCGGTACCGTTTTGCTGAAGTAATCGTTATCGTTGGGACAGATGGTTAAACCGTTCAAAGGCGTCTCTGTCAACGGGTAAGCTGTTTCCATGCTGTTGTTCGGCTCCGCTGTGTCCGGCTGGCAAACGCCCAGGTTGACGATCTGGGCATCCATGCCGTAGGCATTACTGGCACCGTGGTATCCCTCCACATTGATCAGCAGTCGTTGAGCGCTTTTGACCACCACTGCGGCGTGCTCGTTGTCTGTGGAGCTAGTGCTGCTCCCTTTGGTTCGGCTGCCGTTGCCATTGAAAATGTAGAGATCCAAATCGCCATCAACATTATGGAAAGTTAAATCGACCACCAAGGCGCTGTTGGCAGACATGTCTGCAGCAAACCAATCAGCGTCCGGATGATCGCTCGTCTGACAGAGGTGAAGGTCGTAATGGCCGGGACCAATGCGTTTGGCCTGATTAGGAGCATCATTATCCTCGTAATAGTCATCGTCGCAACGGCTCACTTCCAGCGTGTAGCGGTTGCTGACGTCACCGCAGCCACCTATGACCACATAAACTCGTTGCGCTCGGGGGCTGAAGTAGCGGATTTCCTCGTTGTCCGTTAGGCTGCTGCTGTCTGCTAAGATAGATTGGCCGTCAGCGCCGATGAGGTACATGTCTAAGTCACCATTGGCGTGATAAAACAACGCTTCGGCATCCAGAACTGTGCCCTGCTGTAGATCCAGGGCAAACCAGTCCCGGTCACCGCTGCAAATTTGCAGGTTAGGATAGTGACCATCATTTATCAGGGTAGCGTGTGCAGCGTCGTTATTGGGCTCGTAGCGGTCATTGACGCAGCCGGCGGGTAGGAACGGCGTTGCTGCCTGGCTGTCGTTCGGTTTGAAGAGTGCAATAGTAGTGATGATTGACAGAACGGTGAATATGAGCGATACCACAATTCGTGATACTCTACTTTTGCGCCTATATATTGAAACGGATGTGAACAATGTCGCCGTCCTTCACGATATAATCCCGTCCTTCCAAACGCAACAGGCCAAGCTTACGCGTCTGGGCCAGCGAACCTGCTTTGATGAGATCGTCATAATGCACCACTTCCGCCCGGATGAACCCTCGGGCCAGGTCAGTGTGAATTGTTGCTGCTGCTTCTATGGCCGTGGCCCCCTTTTTCACCGTCCAGGCGCGCACTTCGTCTTCGCCCACGGTGAAAAAGGATTGTAGCCCTAACAACTGGTAAGAGAGGCGAATGACCCGGTGCAAACTT
>WFQT01000439.1 GCA_015486895.1 Anaerolineae bacterium | reverse complement strand
CTGTTGCATCCATCCGTAAAGGTGTTGGCGCTGCTGGTAGAGCAACAACCCGCTGCCTATGGCAAGTAAGATCAACAAAATGATGATGACAAAGGAAATGAAAGAATGCCGGCTTGGTGGCTGATGCTGGTCGTCCATGATGGTGTTCTTCCTTGCGCTATGCCTACGTTGTATGCGGAAGATTGCTGTCTCTTCGGTGTCTGATCGTCTGCTATTGGTAGTTCAGGAAGTGAACTATGTCATTTTAACAGGAGTGTTGGTTTCTGTCAACTTTTTTATTTTGGAGTATTCTTAGCTTTTATCTCTGCTCTGCAAAATAGCAACCACGAGTTATGTGCTGTGTGCAGGTTTGGCTGTTCATTTAGCCCTCTCCTTTCCTGCCTCACTACGTTCGCTATCCCTTCCCCCTCTCAATTTTGGGAGAGGGAATATAGAGCTGCCGTTATTGGTTTTCCAACCCTCTCTTCCCTTGCCTACCTCGAAAATAGGATGCTGATGACGCGGATGAACCTTGATTTCCGTAGATTCCTGTTTGGAATTTCTGCGGTAACCTCCGCTTTGACAGTGGTGAAGTTCTTACCATATAATGTGTTACTCCAACCGTGTGCTTACTTCTCGGCTGTCTTCCTGCTTTGGCTTTGGTGTGAGGTTAGCTGTAGAGCGAACAGCGACGACGAGCAGGATTTTCAGTGCTTAGCTTTATTAAAGCATTTTAAGTGATAGATAATTGCCTTTTCCCTTTTGTCTTGGTGTTGTTTTGGTTGTGGCTGGAGGTTATGCTTATGATATAGCTCAGGGAAAAGAAGTCTCGTTCTTCCTATAATACGAGAGTGAAGGTAGTGCGCCTCGGGTACCTTCTTTGCTCACAAGAGATTGGCAAGGGACGTTGTTCCTTTCAGGTGAATGATCAAATTCCAACACGGCAATCAGCTCTATATCTCATTCCCGATGAAGGTCTTTTCCTTTGACAGGGTTTGTGTTGGCGTTTCTGAGTCATCATAATAGAAGGAGTGTAGTATGGCTTATGATAAGATTGTAGTTCCGAAGGAAGGAAAGAGGATTACCGTTGAGAACAGCCACCTGGTCGTTCCGGACAATCCCATTCTCCCCTTTATTGAGGGGGATGGCATCGGCCCAGATATTTGGCGTGCTAGCAAGCGGATCTTAGATGCGGCTGTACAGAAGGCGTATGGCGGTAAGCGCAAGATCGTGTGGATGGAAGTGTACGCTGGTGAGAAAGCGGCTCAGCTCTACCAGGGCGATTACATGCCGGCAGAGACTTTCGACGCTTTTCGGGAGTTCATTGTGGGTATTAAAGGTCCCTTGACAACTCCTATCGGTGGTGGCTTCCGTTCCCTGAATGTTACAATCCGCAAGGGGCTTGACCTGTATGCTTGCGTTCGTCCTGTAAAGTACTATCAGGGAGTCCCCAGCCCAATGAAACATCCGGAATTAGTAGATATGATCGTTTTCCGGGAGAACACCGAGGATGTCTATTCGGGTATTGAATATGAAGCCGGAACGCCGGAAAATGAAAAGGTGTACAAATTCCTGACTGAGGAAATGGGTGCTGATATTCCCCCCGGCTCCGGGATCGGCATTAAGCCTATCAGTCGCAGGGGCACTCGGCGTTTGGTGCGCAAGGCTATTGAGTATGCCTTAGAGCGGTCTCGTAAGTCCGTGACCTTCATGCATAAAGGCAACATTATGAAGTACACTGAGGGGGCTTTTATGCGTTGGGGGTATGAGTTGGCGAAGGAAGAATTCCGTGATGTTATCGTGACGGAGAAGGAGTTGTGGTCTGAGTGCGATGGCAAGATGCCGGAAGGAAAGATCTTGATTAAAGATCGTATTGCCGATATCACTTTCCAGCAGATGCTCTTGCGGCCGGCAGAGTACGACATCATTGCTACTCCTAACTTGGATGGGGATTATCTTTCCGATGCTTTAGCGGCGCAAGTCGGCGGTGTAG
Organism: Anaerolineae bacterium; assembly: GCA_015486895.1. GTDB lineage: Bacteria > Chloroflexota > Anaerolineae > JAADDB01 > JAADDB01 > S014-12. The sequence continues at coordinate 3,135 of WFQT01000439.1, read as the reverse complement.
GCATCGCTCCCGGCTCCAATATCGGTGATTATTTGGCTATTTTCGAGGCGACGCACGGTACGGCGCCTAAGTACACAAACATGGATAAGGTGAATCCGGGCTCATTGCTCTTTAGTGGGGTGATGATGTTAGAGTACATGGGGTGGTGGAAGCCTGCTGAGATGATTCAGAAGGCTTACGAGAAAACGGTGGCCCAGAAGATCGTGACCTATGACTTCGCTCGACAGATGGAAGGTGCTACTAAAGTAAAAACTTCTGAATTCGCTACAGCGTTGATCAACAACTTGTAACTGGACTCTGGTGTTTTTATTTTAGCCACAGAAAAACGCAGAATCGCACAGATGTGGGTCGAAAAGCAAGGGGAAATCTGTGTTAATCCGTGCAGTCTGTGGTAAAGATAGTTAAGTCGAGCCTATAACACCATTTTCGCCAGACTCCAGCTTGTAATTGAAACTGTCTATGGTCAAGATGTTCATCCTGTTAGCGAAGTCGTAGCTACCTGAAATAGCCATAAAATAGGGGAACTGGATTGCCTTTGGGCCAGGTGGGTGCAGTTCTTCTATTTCATTCTCTCGGGTGGTATGGGCACAATAATATGTTTATACCATCTGAGTTCTGAGCCTGGGACAAGAGTCGATTGGACGATCATTTAAGTGAGGAGGTGTAAAGATGAGTGACGTCAGAAGGGCACACAGCCCGGAGATGAACCGGCGTAGTTTTCTGACCGGTGTGATCCTCTGGGTTTCTGGCATTATTGCGGCTATTATCGGTGTGCCCGCTATCGGATATTTCGTTTCTCCGGCCCTTAAGACGTCCAAAGGTGAGAAGTGGATTGCCTTGGGGAAATTAGGAGACGTGGCCATCAAGAAGCCAAAAGCGGTGAATTTCCAGATAGCCATCAAAGACGGGTGGATTAACTCTGAGCTTACTGAAACGGCTTTCATTGTGCGCGAGGATCAAAGCAAGTACATTGTTCTTTCAAATCAATGTACTCATTTGAGCTGTAAGGTGTATTGGAGTGATGAAAAACAGGTATATATCTGCCCTTGTCACAACGGTATTTACGACATGGAAGGTGGAAACATCTCCGGGCCTCCACCGAGACCATTGGATCGGTATAAGACGAAGTTGCAGGATGACCAGATCTTTATCCTGGTGAAGGGGTAATACCGTGGAAGAAAAACAAAATTGGTTGCAATGGACCGCAGATCGTATAGGCTGGGAAGCTATTGATAAGGCAATGTTGACGCGCAAGATACCCAAGGTGAATTGGGCTTATACCCTGGGCAGCACGACCTTGTTCGTGGCCATCATTCAGCTTGTCACTGGCATGTTTTTGACGATGTATTACTCCCCCTCTCCTGATCATGCTTACGATAGCATTAACTACATTATGAATGATGTTACTTTAGGTTGGCTCATCCGAGGTTTGCATCATTGGGGGGCCAGCGTCATGGTCATCTTGGTGTTCCTGCATATGTGGCGGGTATTTTATTACGGTGCCTATAAATACCCCCGAGAACTAACCTGGATCCTGGGCGTATTACTTCTCGTGACCGTCTTGGCTCTTGGCTTTACGGGGTACCTTTTGCCATTTGACCAGAAATCGTACTTTGCCACCCGAGTGGGGACCAGCATGGCCGGTGTTGTTCCTCTCATAGGTCCGTTTCTAAAACGGGTGCTACTAGCCGGAGAAGACGTGGGAACACTGACGTTAGCCCGTTTTTACGGTTTGCATATCTGGATTTTGCCGGCACTGTTTGTGCTCTTTGTGGTTCCTCACCTGTACTTAGTGTTCCGCATTGGTATTAGTGCCCCGCCGGTGTTGGAAGAAGAAGATGAGGAAGGGGAGGAGGCTTGACAGCATGAATAGGGAACAAAAAGAGCACTACATGAAGCGCTATAAGGAGAAAAAGGAACATGGGGAGTGGTTTTTCCCCGATGTTGTGTTTAATGACGTCGTTATTTGGGTGATTGTGTTCATTATTCTTCTTGGGTTGACTGTGTTTGTCGGCGTTAAACAAGAACCACGGGTCAACCCGGCCGATACCCAATATGTGCCCACACCGGAATGGTATTTCTTATTCCTATACCAGTATTTGAAGTACTGGCCTGGCTCACTGGAAGTTGTGGCGGCTATTCTGATCCCCGCTATTGCTGTACTGGCCCTGTTGTTGCTGCCTTTCTATGACACCAATCCCCATCGTCATTGGCGCAAGCGTCCTGTAGCCACCACTATCATGACGTTGGTCATCATTGCTATGGTCTTCTTCACAGCCCAGGCGATGATTCAGGCCCCGAAGCAGAAAGAAGCAATTAACCCGGCAGCCAGCAAGGCTGAGCTCATTGCCCAAGGCAAGACCTTGTACGCCCAAAACTGTGCTGTTTGCCACGGAGAGAAAGGTGAGGGGATTAAGGATGCTGGGACCAACCCCATCAATAATGATGATTTCCTCAAAACGCGGGATGCCAAGACCATTCACAGCATTATCTCCTATGGTCAACAGAATCTCGGCATGCAAGCCTTCGGTGCGGCCAATGGCGGCGAACTTTCCGATCTGCAGATAGACGCTATCGTCGCTTACATCCAGAGTTGGGGAAAGACGGCAGTTAGCCCGGCTGCTGGAGAAAAGCCGAAAAGCGGGGGAGGGAATTTAGCAGCGATTGAACATCCATCTTTTGCCAAAGACATCCAACCTCTTTTCAAAAAGGATTGTTCTGCCTGCCACAGTGCCAGAAAAGCTTTCAACGGTTGGGATGCATCAAACTATGATACGGTCATGAACACCGGGGACAATAAACCCGATATCAAGCCTGGAGATGCGGCCAACAGCATTCTGGTACAGATGCTTCGTGGTAAAACGAAGTATGGTCATCAAATGCCTCTAGGAAAGCCGTTGAAAGAGGATCAAATTAAGCTTATTGAACGTTGGATCGCCGACGGCGCGCCCAACAATTGAGGGAGGGAACGTATCATGTTGAATTATCGCACATACATGAATCTCAACTTGTGGAAAGCATTAAATTACAAAGGGGGGACAGGCATGGTGGCCTGGTTACTGCACAGGCTGACTGGCTTGTTCATCCTTTTCTTTGTTGGCTTTCATGTCTTAGCAGCGTTTATTGCTTATGGGG
>WFQT01000438.1 GCA_015486895.1 Anaerolineae bacterium | reverse complement strand
TTGCACGCGTGGTTGGCGTTAGGCGTGCCCGTGCCGGCATTGATGCGCATGGATACCAGTGACACCATGTTGACCATGGTTATCCCCGGTGCGAATGATAAAGATTTCGTGGTATACTACAAAATGGCAGAGCCTGTGGGGCATTTCCGCACCATGGCCGAAATCTACCGGACCAACGAAAAAACGGTGGACCTGGTAGCAGCCAGCGTCAACGGCAAGCTGCCGCGATTCGGCGGGCGCGCAAATGGGCGATTTTTGCAAGGCAATGGTCGTGCCAAAACCAGCCCCCAACCCAATATTTCGTGTGGAGGATGTTTTAATTTCTTGAATGGACCATGGTCGTATAGCTGGACAACTTGTGCGAGCTTCGATATGGGCTGCGTGCATCATTGTGCAGAAGAATGCTCAACTGCTTCCTTAGCTTGTGCCACCTGTTACTCGACTAAGGATACCTGGGCATGTCGGACCTGTGGGCTTGCAGCCTTTTGGTGTGCAACATGTGGCGCTATTCCGAACCTATGTTGTAACCGCTGGTCAACAGGTTGTGTAGATTGCGGCGCACCGTAACTTGTAGCTATATAGGTGAGGGCAGTAAACGATCGCCTCCCACTCACAGTTTCTCAAGTAAAAAGGAAATCGTACATGGACAAATGGAAATGTTGGGCGGTGCTGCTAATAGCGGGAGGTGGGGGCTTTCTTTTCGCAGGGGATATATTGTCACCTAGTCCATCCTCGCTCAACCAATATGAATGCATAGTTGGGATAGTTCTTTTGGCACTTGGGAGTGCAGACCTCTGTATACCTGGAAAAGTGAATGATCTGTTACTTTCTATGCCATTGACGGTAAGGTTAGTGGTAGTATTGCTTCTGGCAGCTTTATCGTACCAGGAATTTAGGTTCGGCCTGTTAGATGTCTCGAGGTTAATAAGTCTCGCGTTGGACGTAATCATAGCTTGGCGGCTTCTCTTCCCATCCTCTAATGGCAAGTAGACGGGGTAAGTTGTCTTCTGTATCATCACCTCGACTCCGACGCCTATCTCGATGCTACAAGAGGCTGCGACACAACACCGAGGCTAATTATGTCCGGTGCATCTAGTGCCTGCTTCAGTACGCCCGAGTCAAGCCGTGCCGACCGTCAGTAATAGGCATGGGCCGGCCCCGGCTTCTCCGGCCACGGCGCCAGGCAGCGACACGCTCCATCAGGCGGGGTACGGCTCAGCGCCGCCAACGCGCTTGTCGTGGCCGCATCCACGGGCAGGTAGACCACCGCCACCAGCGGCCCCACCGGCGTGGTGATCAGCGTGCGCTGGGCCGTGTAGCGCAGCGTTCTCCAGTCCGGATGGTTGTAGCGATACTCCGGAGGTAAGCCGAAGAAGTCGGTTTCTCGCGCGTACGCTTCTTCCCACACCTCCGGGAATCCCGGCAGGGTCCGCAAATCCGCCAGAACCGATCTCGCACACGGCTCTCCGCGATACGGTAGTAGCAGCGCCCGGAAATAGAGCACATTAGCCATCAAAGCTCGTCGCCACGACTGTTCGTGCCGACCCAATAATTGCTGCAAGCCGATGGCCGGGTCGAACAACGCACGCATGATGTTGAACGTTGCCACACGGCCATGACCCGCAGCGATTTCCCCTGACCCAATCCCGAACAACGCCAACGCCAACCGGCCGGCACAAACGACATCGCCGTACTGGTCGTATACAAACCAAGGCAACGACAATGGAGTCAGCAGCCGCAACAAGCGATCCAACCGCTGCTCCGCCGTAAGCCGGTCGTCAGCCGTGGCAGCATGCGAAGATACACCGTTGGCCGCCCAGAAGAACCGCTCGACCTCGGCTGTGGTCAGATGCAGCGCCCTGGCCAAGGCTGTCAATTCTTCCGGTCGCAAACGGCGCCGCTCGCCTCTCTCGATCTTGCCAATGGCAGCAGCCGGGAGCGCCACCAGCCCGACAGCGCCTGTTTCCCGGCTCAGCCTGCGCCGACTCCAACTGCGGAATTGGCCGTCGACCAGATCGTGGTGCTCCAGGCGCAGGGAACGATTGATGGCGCCAAATGCTTTCCAGTTCACGGGGGATACCTCCTTTTTGCAGCCGGGCAGATGTTAGCCAGAAAAACCAGCTCTGTCCGCCCTCGACTGTTTTTTGTCTGACGGACATTATAGTAATCCTGCCGGGCGATGCAAATTTGACAAAGTACGATAACACCGGTATACTTTCTGAAATCTCAGGTGCAAAAACAACCTCTCGTCTGCAAAAACTTGCAATTTAATTTCAAAGTTACTCAAATTAGTACATTTTACTATTGACTTCGAACTTTCAATCTGTCATAATAAGAACAGCAATGGCCATTGCAACAGTCGATTCGGTGATGTTTTTGTTTGTGTACAATTCACGGAGGTTTACAATGAACAAAAAGCATGTCGTTCGGAAAGTATTCGGCCAGTTTCGTTTTGTCGTCTATCTGTTGTTGATTCTGTCCATGTTAGCCATGCCGGTCGCGCCGGCCTTCGCCCAGGCGCCGGCCAACGGCAACACACCAGACGGGACATCGTCCCAGAACGCGTCTTTAAATCAGTTCATTGCGCATTCTGGCGTAGCACCTTTGTCGCTGGAGGACCAAGCAAAAGCGAATCGTTTGGCTGAGCATTTATACCTCAATCAGTCTGGTCAGTTAGTTTTGAATGCTACTGCAAGCGAACTGGGCGTTTCGGAAAGTGAATTTACAATTGTCGAGCAGTTTATTGCGGATGTGAATTCTGGCGAAACCAAGATTGGCTTGTGGACAGCTCAGGACACACCAGAAGGCTCTGATAGCAGCCCATCAGGCGCTCAACCGGGCCAAGGACCACGGGTGGACCAGCAAGCCAGAATTGGAACGGTAGCTTTCCAGGATCTACGCCATTCCATCCAGGCAATGCGGAGAAGCAGCCCCGATGCTCGCTATTGGTACGGGCGATGGGGCATCTACATTGAGTTTGGCCCGCGCGAAACGTGGTGGATTCGAAAAGGCGCAAAGTACATCTTCACAGGTATACTCTTATGGACAGCCGCAGTAATCACCGGTGCTGCAGCGAAAGTTGCAGTTGGCTTCGTACTGAAAAAAGTAGATAGTCTTTTCAATTACTTTGGACCAAGAACTTTTGACTATTTTCACAGCTGGGGAAGGCGTTGGTCTTGGATCCGACTTCACGGGACTCAATCTCGCTGGGTCAATGACAGATGGCTCTTCTTGCCGCACCCGATGTTTTAGTCAGACAGAAGGAAATGTGGGAGAAAGTGCAAAACTTTCTCCCACCTCCAATGTACTCAATACACGAGGCAAAATCGTTATGAATCACACCATCATTTCATCCGTCGAAGAACTCATCTTGATTTCGGCAATGTTCATTGCAGTTAATTACCTTGGCCGCCATGTAAGGGTAAAGAAGACAATTGCAATCCTTGTAAGTGTCGCGGGTTTTGTCGCTATGATAGCCCTGGATATCCTGAGTGATACAACAATCATTCCACACTTAGACATGTTAGAATCCATCTTGATTGGCTTGATTATCGGCAGCTCGAGTTTGGTTACTAAACATAATGTGCCAGGTCAAAACGGTGATTGACGCGAAAAATCCGCAGCAGGTCAGGTTAATAGGTCTATCCATTTGGGTCATTCCGTGCCGGCCTTCAATAATAGGCTAAGGCCGGCTTCGGTTTCTCCGGCCACGGCGCCAGGCAGCGACAACTGTCTTCCGGCAGGGAACGATGCAGCGCCGCCAACGCTTTCGTCGTGGCCGCATC
>WFQT01000437.1 GCA_015486895.1 Anaerolineae bacterium | reverse complement strand
TGAAGAAATCGGTGTCGATCCGGAAATTTTCGCTCAGTTGAAAGCGGCTCTCGAGCACACCAACGATTTGTTGATAGAGCGCCAGATCAGCATCGGCGAAGTTGCATTCAGCAACAACCGGAATATCTTCGGCCGGGAAGTGGCGCTGCAACGCGTAGATGGCAACGCTATTGAAGGCTTTAGCGCACCCGGACTGAACTGTGCCGGCTGGACCGGCTATCGCCGACATTGGTGGGGGCTGCAATGGTATCTTGACGAATGTAAAACCCAGGCATTGATTGGTGCAATGGGCATGGGAGCTTCTGCGGCACTGATCGCCAGCGCGATGGGAATAAACATTCCGTCTGACATCATCGCTGGCGTTCTTGGATTCGGTGCTGGCTGGCTTCTAACCGTTGACGGATGGGGAAGCAATCACGGTATATGGATTCTGCAACCTTATTATCCCCCCGCAATTTGGGTAGGGGCACAGTGAAATTGCTTAGCACTGATCAATAAGAAAGATTCCCACAAAATCCTGAGTAAAACCAAACAGGTCATCAGCAAAGGGGAGTAAGGATCGTTCCAATCCCCTACTCCCCTCAATACAGAAAGTCGAGTGTAGCCTTATGCGTTACTTATTCCTCAGTTTGCCAGCGGTAGGCGCGCTGTTATCTTTAATAGGCATAGTCGTTTGGACCTTTCGCTTGATACATGACGAATCAAATAGCGAGAAGAAAAATAGCAGATTGATGATAGCAATTTCTTTTTTGGCACTCATACTTTGTGTAGATAGCTTTTTTCATCTTACAGCCTGTATTAGTTCTGGCTGTTTATAATTTATTATTATTATGCCTTTGTTGAAGACGGGCGGAGTCATCGTTTTCACATCAAGAGCCATTGTCCCACCCCCATAGATAGGCAGGCGTAGAAGAAAAACGCCACCGCCGCCGAAGGGTTCAGCACCCCTGGCTTGAGCTGTGCCGGCCGGACCGGCGTGAGCTGGTATTGGTATGGACCACGTGTCTATTTGAACCACTGTGCAACCGGTGTTTATGCGCACATAATGGCTGCGGGAGGGACCGCAACAATGGTAGCCAGTAAATTGGGTTTAGGGCTACCTGCCCTTCTTGTCGGAGGATTAGCAGGGATAGCGTCCCAGCTCATTGAAGCAATAGATGCAGCCGGCGACTACCACGGAATCTGGATTCAGCTAACGTGGTGGTATCCACATTTTGGAGGCCTTTGGCATCAATAAGCACTTCCAATTTCCTTGGCGGGGCTGATAGACATTCTTCTATCAGCCCCCAGGAGGCCATAAAATGGAAACAGCGATATTAATATCTGCACTATTGGCCATAGCTTTTAGTGTGCTCGCTTTGCTGGTATGGTTATTTGACAAAAAGGCACCACGTTGGCAGAAAATATGGGTGATTATTACTATCCTTGCAGCATTGTCAGTAGGTTTGTCCGGCTTATTTGATTGGTGGCGTATGACGCATGGAAAATAAGTAGCCAAATGAGTTTGACGCAACGCAGAAGTCCTTTGCCACAAGTGGTTCAATCAGCGCGTGGTCGGCTTCAACGTCCCTAGGTCAAGGTGTGCTGGCCGTCAATAGTAAGCGAGAGCGGCCCCGGCTTCTCGGGCCACAGCGCCAGACGGCAGCACGCTCCATCAGGCGAGGTACGGCTCAGCACCGCCAGTGTATTCACCGTGGCCGCGTCCACCGGCTGGTAAAGCACCGCCACAACGGCCCCGCCGGCGTCGTGATCAGCGTGCGCTGGGCGGTATAGTGCAGCGCTCCCCAATCCGGATGGTCGTAAAAGCACTAATCTGACAGACTCCGATCACGCCGGTATCCTGCCTGAACTTTCATCTACAAAAACGGCCCGCAAACAAGACAACCTTACACCTCCACAAAAAAGTTTCTCAAATTAGTAACTTTACCTATTGATTTCAAGTTTTCAATCCGTTATAATGACAATTGTCATGGCCACGACAACGAATGATTCGGTGAAGTTGGATTGTTTCAGCATTTCAAGAAGGCAGATAATGAAACGCTATTTGTTGTTCGATGCTGGATGAAAGTTTTCGGAGTCGGCGAAAGCTATCAACAAGGAGGCAGGCGGTAAGCTAACAGTTCGCAGCCTGCGCGACCCGGCAATGAAAGCATTGCTGGATCGTGAGCGACCGGGCTGGAAATGGGAGCCGATG
>WFQT01000436.1 GCA_015486895.1 Anaerolineae bacterium | reverse complement strand
TCTCTGGTGTTCGTGCAGAAGTACGACCCCGGCGTCGAGTTCTATCGGTTCCTTGCGCTGGAAATGGCGGGCATGTTCTTCGTCGGGTTGGCTTTTTGGGCGCTGGGCGTGTTCCTGGCCTGCGCGTTGCGGAATCCCAGGAGCGCCGGTCCCACAGGCATCATCGTCGCCCTGATGCTGTACGTGCTCGCTACCGTCCAGACCCTGGAGAAGAAGCTGGATTTCCTGAAGTGGGTGACGCCTTTCAAGTACTTCGATGCTGCCGACCTTCACCGTAACGGCGCGCTGAACGCCACTTACCTCGCCATCGCGCTCCTCGTGACCGTGGCGCTGATAGCCGTGGCCTACGCCGCCTACAACCGCCGGGACATGGCCTTGTGACGTACGAGACGCCTGGGTTGCCCAGCTGCGGGAAAGTCCCCTCTGGACCGCTGGCTCTTGGCCACCAAGCAACATGTAAAGGGGAACCGTGTTCTTCTTGCAACCGGTTGCGGCGGCAAACTGCGGTCCATCGGTAGAGTGGTCAGCCAGACCCGCTCTCAGTTCATCGCCGAAGCGGTGCTCTACGATGCCGAGGACAGCCAAATTGGTCGCGGCGTGGGTGCCTTCGTGCGGAGCAAGATTCCTCTGACCCACGCAAACGGATATGAGAGCTAAATCTTCACTGTTCAGCGCCAAGAGGGCCATCCTGCGGCGGGCGTAAGGGAGTGAGAAGGCTTATGGTGAATCGAGTAACGCGCAAAAAAGCCGACAGAAAGCGCTTTCTGTCGGCTCTAATACGGCTGGAGCGACGAACAGCGCAATTAGACCCGATGCAAGAGCATACTCAGTTCGCCTTGTCCGGCCGTTCCTGTAGTACTAACGGCAGGATGATCTCTTTCCCGTCCCGCAACACCGTCACATGCACGGTTTCTCCGACCTGCGTGCGCGTTTCCAAGTAAACAACCAGGTCCTTGAAAGAATTGACCTTATGCCCGTCGATAGCTACAAGCACGTCGCCGCCCACCGGCAGAAGAACGTCGCCAAGACGTTTAGTGCTCTGACCCCCTCGCAGTCCCGCTTTTTCTGCCGGGGAGCCGGGCACGACCTTCAGGACGAGCAGACCGTGCTGTGGTACCTTCGCTCCCAGTTTCGACATCATCTTGGCCCGCGAGGGCGTCAGTTCCAGGAGATCCGTCCCGATCCAGGGATGGCGATAGTGGCCATGTTTAATCAACTCTGGTACTACACGTTTTACTGTATCGATTGGGATGGCGAAGCCAATGCCTGCGTTGGCACGGCTGGGGCTCATGATCTGTGAATTGATGCCGACAACCTGGCCTTGTAGGTTCAGCAAGGGACCACCGGAGTTCCCCGGGTTGATGGCAGCGTCGGTCTGGATGGCCTGTCCGATAAAACGGCCGTTGGGACTCTTGATCACCCGCCCCAGGCTACTGATGACCCCGAAGGTAAGCGTGCGATTCAGCCCGAAGGGATTCCCGATGGCGACCACAAACTGCCCAACGTGCAGGGTGCCGGAATCTCCCAAAGGAATCAGGTGTAGCGGTTCTCCCCGTGGTTCGACCTGCAGCACAGCAAGGTCATTCGATGGATCCTTGCCCACAACCTTGGCATCCATTGTCCTGCCGTCGGCCAGGGTGACAACGATTCTGTCAGCGTTCTCCACCACGTGGAAATTGGTCACGATGTGGCCTTTGTCATCGTACACGAAGCCGGACCCGGCACCTTTCTGAGGCACAGAGTCCATAAAAAAGTCATAAGCCGTGCTCTGGGTCGTGATATTGACGACCGAATCCCCTGCTTTCCGGTACACTGCTTCCACCTGCGCCTGCAGGCTTTTCGCAGCATCGGTCATGGAAAGCTGGTGAGGTGTAGCAGGCGTCGAAGTTGACGTCGGTTGGACAGCAGCTTTGGCTATTGCCGCAAGCGATGAGACTGGCGTAAACCTGAGCAGCAGCGCCGAAAGTACGATCAGCGCGACAACAGATAGAGCCGTGATGATGTGTTTCCTTGACATGTTTTTTCCTCCTCAAACGTCGTAATTGGACATTGCCACCTCTGGAGCGTGTCAACCCAGGCGCGCGTCCAGAGGTGGGTTATGCAATACAGGCGTTCGTTGGAATGGAGATTTTCTGCGTTGGCCCCGAACGCCTGATTGTTAGAGCTCTCGCAACACTTCGGTCACCTCCATGCGGGCCAGGCGACGGTTAGCAACAAGGGTTGCGATAACCATGCCAGCGAGTGCCAGCACCACCAGGGTTAGCAACGTATCCCAGGGCACTGCCATGCCTCTCGGGGGAATGGTGTAAAGCATCTTGAGCAGTGAAACGAAGACCCGTCCCAGGGCAAGGCCAATGGCAAGGCCGATGATCACGCTAAGTCCGCCAACAGTCAGGGATTCTGACCAGAGGACACGGCCGACCTGGGGGGCGGAAGCGCCAACTGCTCGCATGGCTCCGAACTCCCTTGCCCGCTCGTAGACCATGGCAAGTAGGAAGATGCCCAGCCCCAGCGAGATGATGATGATTGTGTAAAGCATCTCGATTGTACCCAACCCACGCAGGTTCAGGCTGGTCATGGAGCTGCCAAGAGCGAGTATGGCTGTATCGATATCCTGAGTTTTGAGCGGCACCTGTTTTCCTAATGTTTTCTGCAAACGCGCAGCTACTTTCCCAGGGGTACCACTGGTTTTGACCAGGAAGTAATTGATTTTGTCGTTGTGAGTGACCTGCTGCATCAAAGCCTGGTTCATGACAAGAAAACTGTCCTGTTGGGCTGTGGGAAAGAACCGAATTACGCCCACTGCCTGCAATCGCGTTTCGACGTACCGGCTATTACTACGGACATCTGGCAGGCGCACGATAACCGGGTCGCCGGGACGGATATCGTACGCAGTTGCCAGTTCCTGACTCACCAGCACCCCGTTGGGCGTCCTGGCTAGTTCCCGCAATGCCTGTCCTGCCGAAATGTTGGCAAAGAACTTGTCAGGGGGGTGAACGGCACTGGCATACGTCCGTGGCTCAATGCCGAACACAGTTTGCAGGCTCGAACCCACGTAGGCTCTTGTTCGCTGGATTGGCGTGACGGCGCTGACACCCCTTACCTTCGCAACTTGAGCGGCGAAAGCGGAAGTTTGCTGAGAAGAACTGGCGGGGGTCAGCTTGATGTCTGCTCCCAATTCATAGCGGGCATCCACAGCCTTCTGAACCTGGTAGG
>WFQT01000435.1 GCA_015486895.1 Anaerolineae bacterium | reverse complement strand
TGCAGGTATGGCTGTGCCCTGGGCCGCCTTGTTCATCTTGTTAGCGCTGGCCCTGGTAGGAATGACTATCGCCACCTTGATTGCAAACCACCGCCTGGCCAAAATGGAGGTAGCCCAGGTATTGCGGGAGCTATAACCCGACGCCTCCACCAGGGCTGAATAACATCCCAGAGGAGGGGACAATTGAAAACTGTCCCCTCCTCCAAGGAATGCTATTTATAATTCTCCACAGCCTCAAGCGCCATCCACTCGACGGCAGGAGCCTTTTTCTCACTCCACCAGCACCATGAAAACTCGGTATGTTCTTCTTGTAGAAGGCCCCATCTCGTCCGCTCCGATATCAACGGCACTTCCGTAAATGCGCTCTTCACCGTCAATATCATGTTCCCCCACAGGAAGATAGCTGTTGCCAGCATCAATGGCCGGTGAGCCATCACTCAGGTGCAAGTCCGGCGCTATTCCTATTGCATCCACAAAGCGCGGAGCGGCAAATTGGCCGTGGGTATCGTTGCCGGTGGTAGTGCGGTAAACGTCAAAGCCGGTGTGCAGCACATTTTGCCACTGCCATTGGCTGCCATCGGCGCCAGCCGGCGAGAAATATGAATTGTAATCCACCACGTTGTCCCGGTTTTGGACGAACAGATTGCTCATGAGCAACCCTTGATCGTCGGCGTAGAAAATGTTGTTCTCAATGATATCGTCATGGACATCGAACTGGACAAGGAGCTCACCGTTGCCCTCATGCTGGCTGTCATTATGGTAAAGGGTATTGTTGACAACAGCGCAGTGGCGAGTACTGCCCCGTTTGGCGTCGTACCCCCCCATAGCTATCCCGGCAATATGATTGTTGTAAACCAGGTTGTTGCGCAGAGTGACATAACTGGTATCACGTCCGTAGTGCTCGCTGGCGATCTCAACACCAATGTTGGACTTATACACCCGGTTGCGCTCAATGACAATGCGGGTGCCGCCGTCCACGTAAATGCCTCCGGCGCTGCGCTCACCACCGTAAGCAGGATTGTGCAAGGTGTCGATATTGTAAATGGTATTATCACTAATCACTCCATCCCGGGCCCGGTCAACAGACGGGTCCGGTGCCGTTCCTTCATAGCCAATGGCGTCGATGCCGATATTGTCGCAGTCGTGGACCAAGTTGTGAGTGATAGTGAAAGCCTTTACGTTGCCATTGAGGGCCAACGCTTCGCTGGAACCAAGTTTTAACGAGTATAGCGCGTTGCCATCGATGAGCACATCGTGAAGCGGCTGCATTTTGTTGCCATAGACGGCAACGCCGTGGGCATCCGCACCCAGCAAATCCGCGTCCACAGGAGCATCGGTATCAATGTGGTGAACCCGATTGTTGAGCAGCCGAATATGATGCGCCGATCCGGTCACCCGTATGCCCACAGGAACCTGACCGGGCGTGGCAGTGGTGTAGTTCCGAATCTCAAAACCCTGGATGGTAATGTAGCTCTGACTATCAATGAGAATAGCGTTGACGCCAACGGGGGCAGAGAGCCCAGTGCCATCCAGGATTGGCGTTTCGCCAGGATAACGGCGGAATGTGATATAGCCGCCTTCTACCGAACCGGAGACGTTGACCGAAACTGCTTCGTGGTAAACACCCGCCCGGACGTAAACTATTTCGCCAGGAGCGAGGCAATTGGCAGAGTGCTGGATCGTGCGCCACGGCCGGGCTTCACTACCGGGGTTGCTATCATCCCCTGCAGGGGAGACGTAATACACTGTGGCAGGCGTTAGCGGCACCAGCTCTTGTCCCTGCAAACCGACCACCGAAGGGGAATTAAGCACAGCCGCGAGCAAAGCAACAGACACACTCCCGAGAAATCTCAACATCTTTTCCCCCATTTCTACTTATGAGCCGGCAAAGACACTTTACATTCTACTCCAGGCCGGCACCGGTACAAAACGCATTCGAACAGGTTCTCGCCTGTGAATCTGTGCAATCTTGAGAAAAGAGGACGTTTCACCGTCACCGGCGCTTTCGACCGAGTCAGTTTGGCGCGACTGGAAAGGATGGGATTGCGGGCAAAGACGTGATCCTTCCTGATAGAGAACCTTGATCGCCCATTGCATACTGAAACGAATGAATGCTCCGCTGTAAAGGATACCGGCTGGCCAACTAGCGCTATCGCCTGATTCCCTCGGCCTGCCGGTGAGAGTTTTCCTACCCGGTCAGGCCGTTGCGTTTGGCCGTTATCTGCCAAGGAATTATCCCGTAATCGAAAAGCGATACCTCCACATGCTGAAAATAAAAACCTTTGCGGCTTTGCCTCTCTGCGGCTTGGCGTTAGCTTATACTCTGTGTATTGCGTGCAATCTGTGGTCCATTTTCTTGCCCCCTAGCACAAGAACTTCACTGGTCAGGTTTTTCCGCCCATTGCCCCACCTGCTCCACGTACTCCAAACTCTGGTGCCGGAAATAGGTATTGTAAAGTTCGGCATAGTGACCGCCGCGCGCCATGAGCTGGTCATGATTCCCCTCCTCGATAATCTGACCTTTTTTCATGACGATAATGCGGTCGGCAGCTTTCACCGTGGAAAGGCGATGTGCGATAACAATGCTGGTTGTCTTCTCCAAGATAATATCTATGGCCTGCTGGATCTGCCACTCGGTAAACGGGTCAATGCTGGCAGTGGCCTCATCGAGAATGAAGATTGTTGGACGCTGGACGAGAACGCGCACTAAGGCAACAAGCTGGCGCTGGCCCATGGAAAGATAGTTGCCCCGTTCCCCTACATCCGTGCGGAGGCCATCGGGCAATGTCTCCAGCCACTCACCGTCACCGATACTGTAAGCCAAATCGCGAATTTCCTCTTGAGTAGCGTCCGGCCTGGCATAACGAATGTTTTCCATGACAGTCCCGGAGAAGAGAAAAGGTGACTGCGAAACGATGCCCAATTGACGACGGTGAGCATGCAAGTCCAAAGTGCGAATATCGCGCCCATCAACGAGAACCCTTCCCCGTTGAAACTCGTAAAAGCGAGCGACAAGCCGGGTAATGGAGGTTTTTCCAGCACCGGTATGTCCAACGAAAGCTATCGTCTCCTCGGGAGAAATATGCAAGTTAAAATCCTGCAAAACCGGCTCCCCCTCTGCATAGCGGAACCAGACATGCTCAAAGCGAATATCCCCACGCAAAGGCGGAACAGGCTGTTGGTCGACTTGTACCACCGCCGGCTCAGCGTCAATAAGGGCAAAGATGCGTTCCGCAGCAGAAAGGCCCGCCTGAACCTGAGCCGAAAAAGAGGAAAGATTGAGCACAGGAAACCAAAAACGATCCAAACTTTCTATGAAAAGGTACCAAGTGCCGGCAGTTACTACCCCTTGCACAGTACTAAGACCACCCACGTAAACAAGCAACGCCGTTCCTAAGCCCCCCAAAGCATTCAGCAAGGGAAAAATCAGGGAAAGGATGAAACCGCGCTTTACGTTCACGCGGTAAGATTGGCGGTTAGCCTGGTCGAACTCACTATAGATAGCCTCTTCCTGGCGAAAATTCTTGGCCACGGCAATACCACTAATGGTTTCCTTGATGGCGGCATTAACATTTGCCAGAGCTCGCATCCCGCGCCTCGTGACACGCCGCGCCACATCGCGCAGGCTACCAGCAGCCAGGAAGAGAACCGGCAGAAAAGCAAACAAATAAAGAGAAAGCCGCCAATTCAACCGCACCAACACCACACCCAAGATCAACGCCTGCAATATCTGTGATGTGACATCGGTCACAAGTGTAACCACATCACCAAAATCACTCGTGTCCGAAGTGATCCGAGAAACGATGCGGCCGGAAGAAAAGCGATCGTAAAAAGAGAGATCATGCGTTGCGGCAGCACGGAAAGCTTCCAACCGCAAAGCCATCACCACATCTCCAATGGCGCGCACAGTCAAGCGACGCCGCGCCCAATTAGCCAGCCAAGTGACGACGCCACTGGCCAGTACCGCCCCTCCCAAGAGGAACACGATTAGTGGCGATGAATGGGTGCGAATAATGTCTACTCCCCGGGCCACAATCATAGGCAGCGCTGCCCCGGAAGCGGCAATAATAGCCAAGAAGATGATAATCGCCACCAGCCGCCGCACTTGGGGCTGGAAGTAACGCATCATACCCTGAACAAGCGCCCGATCGCTATATTGTCGGTCATATGCTTCGACACCCAAGTTAGCAAAGATGGCAGCACCTCCTCAAGGCACCCTCTACAAGAATTTCCTCACTCACCGTGAGCATCAGTTCCCCCACACCCTACCCCCTCACGAAAATACGCCGGTACGCCTCCGAAGACTGCAATAGCTCCCCATGGCTGCCCATGGCGTCGATACGTCCTTTGCGCAACAGAATGATCAGATCCGCCCAGCGGATTTGAGAGAGCCGGTGGGTGATAATGAAAGTGGTGCGCCCTCGAGCAGCAGCAAAAATAGCACGCTGAATCTTATCCTCCGTAGCGCTATCAATGGCGCTGGTTGAGTCATCCAAGATTAAAATGGCCGGATTCGTAAGGAATGCCCGCGCTAGCGCTAAACGCTGCCGCTGACCACCAGACAGCGTGACCCCTCGTTCGCCGATGACTGTATCGTAGCCGCTTTTAAATTCCATGATGAAATCATGAGCTTGAGCAGCTTTGGCCGCGGCCACAATCTCATCATTTGTCGCCTCCGGTCTACCAAAAGCAATGTTCTCCCAAACCGTACGCTCAAAAAGGAAAACATCCTGCTCGATGATGGATATCTGCCGCCGCAACGCCTCTAAGTTCCAATTGCGCACATCCATGCCATCCACTAACACCTGGCCGGAGATGACGTCATAAGTGCGATTAATAAGCTTAACCAACGTCGTTTTCCCCGCGCCCGTTTGCCCCACGATGGCCACGCGCATTCCCGGCTCCACCTGGAAGGAAGTATCCTGCAGGATCGGCTTATTCCCCTCATAAGCAAAGTTGACATGGCGGAAAGCGACAGCGCCACGCATAGCTCCAGCCCATCCCTGGACATTCTGGTCCAGCCAATTTTCCCGGGTCATCAGTTCTAATATGCGACGCGAGGCGGCCAAGCCAGAGGAAACACGCGAATAGGCAAATAGCGACACAAACGTGGGGAAGCCAAACAGTTGCAGCAAACCCGTATAGCCGACAACTTGCCCCACATTTAGCAATCCATGCTGGAAAAGCCACAAGGCGTGCAAGAATCCGCCCGCCACAGCAACTCCCATCAATAACAGGGGCACAAATCGCGCTTCTACGTCCCCTTGACGCACAAACGCATCCCGAAAATTCCGCACGTAACGCCCAAAGCGATGTACTTCCTGCGCCTCTTGCGCCGCGCCTTTCACCGTCTCAATACCATCAAGAACTTCCGATAAATGCGTGTTCATTTCACCAAAGCGAGAGCGCACAGATCTGGTGATAGGTCGCAGTTCATGCAGGTATTGCCACAACGCCAACACATAGAAGAAGAGAAACAAAGCCGGCGTCAAAATGAGCGCCGGGTGATAACTGGGCGCCACAATAAGGGGCATCAACATAAAGTTCGCCGAGCCAATGACTAGGTTAATGCCGGGGCTGAACATGAGATTAACCTCGCGCACATCATTGGTAGCGCGCGCCATAGTGTCTCCCACAGGCTGCAAGTTGTGAAAGGTCATACTTTTGCCCAACAGGCGGGTATATAGCTCATCGCGGATATCACGTTCTATGTGTTGGGCAACCAGTTCCGCGCCAAAATTGCGGGCCAACTGTAAAGCACTGCGTATAATCTGGCTACCCGCAATGAGCAAAGCGATGGGTAATAACACGTTCACATGCGGTGGTGAAGCGGTGATAGCATTAAAAGCGCGCCCGACAAGAACAGGAACCAGGGCTGCCAACGCAGCATTGCCAATGGCACCGATGAGCATGACCAATAGAATGTACCAGTACCGCCGGGCATGAGAGACCAACCACCGCACCGGCCCCCGCCGGTCAGAATGATACCTGTCCGGTAGTGTGAATTCGGCTGCCTCCGCTGTTAATGCCTTTGTTATCATCGAATCTCCAAAATTACCCCCAATGCTAATAGGCTAACAGTTTTCTCTGGGCTCGTCAAACTCATACCATCGCTGCGATACGTATGTGTTAAAGAGGATAGCACATCGCCCCCGAACGACAGCGCCATGCATCCGCTTCAAGTATCTTCTCAATTACTTGGGGTAACGTACCCCGTCCACGCAGGTAGACGTCCGGCGGAACGCCCCAAGAGCCCGAATTCATTCGGCCGGTGTGTTGGGAGCCAGCCAAGGTCACCGATTGAAATCGGGCTCTGGAGCCCTGCGGGCTGAAGGACGGCCTCCGCTGTCCCACTGCTCCGCTCGAGGCTATTTTCATCAGACTA
>WFQT01000434.1 GCA_015486895.1 Anaerolineae bacterium | reverse complement strand
GCCTGACGACCAATGGAACCAGGTAGAAGGACTAAAGACACACAAATGGGGGCTTATCGTGGTGGACGAGGAAACTGGCGAGACCAGCTTACCAGGTGTTTTTGCCGCCGGTGACGATGTCAACGGCCCCGACTTAGTGGTAACGGCCATGGCTTCCGGGCGACGAGCAGCCTCTGGAATCGATCGTTATTTTCACACATTGTCGCAAACTGGCACAGTCAAGTAAGTTAGTTAGTCGCCCAACGCTAAGTACAGCGACTTTTGCCCATATTTTGGGCGGTTTCATTTTACCGCCCGGCGATTCGCCATCGGACGTGAGCAACGAAGCCCCGGCGGGGCTAATAATGCCCGCCGGGGCTTTTTGATACGTCGGGCAGAGTTTGACGTGCATGTCACTGACAGAAGTAACAGTCTCTCGGCAAAGGCCATGAGATAACCCCCAACTGATATAGGACACACCCTATTCAATTGTCGGCATGCAGGTTTGCCTTGTGGTTAACCTTAAACGCGGGCTAATGTCTCGGCTAATTGAGAGAGGTCAACCGGCTTACTGAGCCAGGCCGTGAGCGTTTTTTGCTCCGCTTCTGTGAGCGTTTGATCTCTAGGATGGCCGCTTAGCAGTATGAATTTGATGTTCGAGTAGCGCTGCCGCACGGCGCGGAACAGGTCGACGCCTCCCATTTCGGGCATGATGACGTCGCTGAGTATCAGGGCAATGCGGTCATGCTGCTCCGCCAGGATAGCCAGCGCTTCCTCACCATCTCTTGCCACCAGAGATTGGTAGTTAAGCTCCTCCAAGCTATCGCTGAGCGCTTCACGCGTGCCCGGATCGTCTTCGACAACTAAAATGACCTCCCCGCGACCTTCGGTCATGTTGTCATTGTTATCAGCTGACGCCACGGGCGTCGTTTGCAGTTGGGCCGGCGCCGGTAAATAAACGGCAAACGTGGATCCGCGACCAACCTGACTGACTACATCGATTTCGCCGCCGTGCTGTTTGACGATGCCATACACCTGTGCTAAGCCCAGGCCGGTGCCCTGACCCGGCGGTTTGGTGGTGAAAAAAGGCTCGAAAATGTGGGGCAGTACCTCCTCCGGTATGCCCGTACCGTTGTCAGAGACGGTTAACCGCACCCATGCCTTCACGTTGTCCTTTGCCCGCAGTGGCTTTAGCACCGGCGGCAGACTATCCGCGCGGCTGAGATCAAATGTCAGTTGGCCTCCTTGCGGCATGGAGTCCCGGGCATTGATGGCCAGATTCATGATCACTTGCTGCATGCGTGTCGGGTCGGCACTGACTACATATTCATCTTCACCGTAACGCATTTTCACGTGGATGTTCT
This sequence comes from Anaerolineae bacterium, assembly GCA_015486895.1. Lineage (GTDB taxonomy): Bacteria > Chloroflexota > Anaerolineae > JAADDB01 > JAADDB01 > S014-12. Next base: position 1,919 of record WFQT01000434.1, on the reverse strand, counting down.
CCGGTAACGTGCGATCCAAGAGCTTGGTAATCTCTTTCAGGAAAGTCACTAAATTCAAAGACGTGCGTTCCAGGACGGCGCTCCGACTAAAATCTAAAATCTGCTCGATCAATGTAGTGGCCCGCTTGGACTGATTGTAAATGGTTTGCAAGCGTTGTTGCAATTTGTCTGGAATGCCGGGCGTGCGCATGCCTAACTGGGCGAAAAGGATGTTGATGGACATGATATTGTTGAAATCGTGGGCTATGCCGGCAGCCAATTGCCCTACCACGGCCAAACGTTCTTGCCGCCGGAGTTGCTCTTGCATCTCTTTTTCCTGGGTGGCTTCCTGAATGGTCAGCACCCATTTTCTTGGCAACGAGTCCCCTTTTAACCTGCTGGCTGCGACACGAAAGGTGCGACGATTGACCTGGATTTCGTGTCTGCCGCCATGCACAGGTGGCGACAGTAGTTCATACAAAGTGTGATCGCCCAATGCGGTCAAATGTGTTGTTGCCGGCTGACCGGCGCCACTTCCGGGCAGATGGAATAGTTGCAAATAAGTATGTCCAAGCTCATTGGTCGTGATAACCCGGCCTTCTTCGTCCAACAGCACGATCCCTTCATCTACGCTTTCCATGATCTGCTGCCGTTGCTCAGCCTCGCGCTGGATTTTCTGGAGAAGTTGCCACTGCAAGGCGACAATACCGATCTCCCGGCCGGCGGACTCGATCAGTTCCACCTCGTCATCGCCCCAATGATGGGGTTTCGTGTCGGCAATGCTAAGCCCGCCTAAATGCTTACTGCCGCTCTCGATGGGCACCGTAATGCTGGCACGGATGCGGTATTGTCGGACTTTCTCTTTGAGTTGTTGCAGCTTCGGGTCACTACTGTTTTCCCAATCCGCAATCACGTGCGGTTCTTGCAATTGCAAACGGCCTATGATGATTGTTTCAGCCATGGCAGGAATAATGTCAGGCGGCATATTACTGTAAGCGCTCTCTTCCCCCGTCCAAATGGCACCCATGGTCAACCCTAACGCGTCGAGAACAGTGTGTAAAGTGATATCCAGCATGCTTTGCAGGTCGGCGGCGTCGACGGCCGCCACGATGACATCCCGCAACGCTTTTTGAATGGCGGCCCGGCGATTGGCTTCTTCATACGCTTGTGCGTTGGCAATGGCAACAGCCGCTTGATCGGCCAGCAGCGCCAAAATACGCAGTTCGTCTTCCGAGAAATGGTGGGGCGCGTGGTTGTAGGCGATATTCATAACGCCGATGACGCGACCGCCCATGGCCAGCGGTATATCTGCAATGGCGCCGCCCCAACGGTAGTTCTCGAAAAGAGGATGGACATCCACGTCCGGCACAACAAACCGACGACCAGTGCGGGCCACCGTATAGGTAATGCCGTCACGGCGGGGCTCGGAGATCGGGGCAGACATGTAGCCTTTCCTATTCATCGCTGCACCAAAGTGCAATCGCTGTCCATCGTAAAGGAAAATATGGGCGTCATCAGCGGTCGTCAATTGCATTGCTGACGCCAAAATCACCTTCAATAATTCTTCCGTTTGCAGATTAGCGGTGATTTGCAGCGATATTTTCCGTAGCTCCTCCAGCTCTGCCCGCCACTGTTGTTCCTTTTTGAGAAGCTGCGTCCTGGCTACCGCCTGGGCTACAGCGCCCGCGACATTGGCTGCCAGCCGGATTTCCGCACTGCTGAATGTTCGTTTCTGCAAGCTGTCCAGGCCAATGGTGCCGATTACTTTGTCCCTGGTGGTCAAAGGGAGGAGCAGCATGGAAACGGTACCGCGCCGGCGTAATATTTCGTGGACGGGGGCCATACGTGGATCGCTCTGCACATCAACCACGGCCAATGGTTGGCGATGGTCAATGACGTATTGCGTCGCCGGGTTCCCGACTACAGGAAGGACCGTACCG
>WFQT01000433.1 GCA_015486895.1 Anaerolineae bacterium | reverse complement strand
GTTTACCACCAGTACGCTACAACAGGAATCGTCCAGGAAACTAAGCTTTGGTGCTCGCAAGACCATGCGTATTGCTCAGCAGCTTTACGAGGGCATCCGTTTGGAGGAAGGGCACGAGATTGGCTTGATTACTTATATGCGTACCGATTCGACTCATGTGGCGACGGAGGCACAACAGGAAGCGCGGAAGCTAATTCTTGCTCGTTACGGTGCGGAGTTCTTGCCGGAAAAGTCGCCCCGCTACAAGACGAAAGCAAAAGGGGCGCAAGAGGCGCATGAGGCTGTCAGACCCACCTCCGTGCGGCGGGTTCCAGCGCAAATTAAGCCGTTTCTGACGACGGACCAATACCGGCTGTATGATCTTATCTGGCGCCGGTTCGTGGCTAGCCAGATGAGGGCTGCTATTTACGATACGCTGACGGTGGAAGTCTTGGCCGGGCCAGAGGGTGGTCCAACGCCATATCTTTTCCGGGCCAACGGTTCGCAGTTGCGCTTCCCCGGTTTTTTGACTGTTTACCGGGAGGGGAAGGATGACAATGGCGATAAGAATGGCAAGGCGTTGGATATTCCGGCGCTGGAGAAAGGTGACCTATTAGACCTGTTGGGGCTGTTCCCGGAACAGCATTTTACCCAGCCGCCGCCTCGTTACACCGAAGCGAGCTTAGTCAAGACATTGGAGGAATACGGCATTGGCCGGCCGAGCACTTATGCGCCTACTTTAACCACGCTGCAAGAGCGCTATTATGTGGAGCGCATTGACGGCAGGCGTTTGCGGCCAACGGAATTGGGTACTATTATCGTGGATAAACTGGTGAAACATTTTCCTGATTTGTTCGATGTCGGCTTTACTGCCCAGATGGAAGCGAAGCTGGACAAAGTGGCATCCGGGGGAGAGAACTGGGTGGCTATGCTACGCGAATTCTACTCTCCTTTTTCCCAGGCGTTGGAGCGAGCGGAAATGGAAATGGAGGCTGAGCCGGTGGAAGATGAGGTCACCGACGAGATCTGTGAGAAATGCGGCAGTCCCATGGTGATTAAGTACGGTCGCTACGGCAAGTTCTTGGCTTGCAGTAACTTCCCGGCTTGTCGTAATACGAAACCTTATTTAGAGAAAATCGGCGTCAAGTGTCCCAAGTGTGGGCGTGATCTGGTTGTGCGGCACACTCGCAAGGGACGGGTCTTTTACGGTTGTAGTGGTTATCCGGAGTGTGATTTTTCTAGCTGGGATCGGCCATTGCCACAGCCTTGCCCTAAGTGCGGTGGGTTGTTGGTGGCAAAAGGCAAGGATAAAGCCCGGTGTACACAGTGCGGAAGTTGGTTTCAGGTTTCGGAGCTGCCGCCGGTGGGCGTGGATGCTGCTCAGAAGAAGAGCGTTTCAGAGGAGGTGAAGTCCGATGTCATCCCCGTTGTTGGCTAATGCGACCGGGCCAAAGGAGCAGCCTTGGCCGGGGAATTGGTTGGAACGTTTTCGGCAACACCTGGAATTGGAGCGGAACGCTTCCCCATACACCGTGCGTAACTACACGCGGGAAGTGCGTGAATGCCGGGCGTTCCTGCAAGCGAACGGTGTTGCTTCCTGGAAAGAAGTGACTACAGCTCATGTGCGTAGCTGGCTGGCCCATCTGACAGAAAAGGGCATTGTCCCTGCCAGTATTGGCCGCCGTCTGGCCGAGTGCCGCACTTTTTTCCGTTACTTGGTGCGCGAGCAGGCTCTGTCAGAAAGCCCGGCGGACCGTATTGTCGCGCCTAAAGCGCCGCGAGCACTTCCTCGCCATTTAACAGTACCGCAGGTGACGGCGCTGTTGGAGGCGGCTAACGGCGGTTCGCCCACTGGCCTTCGTAACCGGGCGATTCTGGAGCTCATGTACGGCGCGGGGCTACGGGTGGGCGAGGTATATCGCTTGAATGTGCAAGACCTGGATTTGGCCCAGCGCACGGTGCGAGTGCATGGTAAGGGGAGCAAGGAGCGCTTAGCCATCTTTGGCCACCCGGCTGAGGTGGCATTGCGTACTTACCTGGAACAGGGCCGGCCAGTGCTTGTCAAAGGTGATGTGTCT
>WFQT01000432.1 GCA_015486895.1 Anaerolineae bacterium | reverse complement strand
ATTCGCTGTGGTGTGCCTGTCTGCGTGCTCGCACAGGCAGGCCGAAGGCTCATGATGACTTCTTTGAAAATAGCTCACGGATGAACACGGAAAACACTGATCTAAATTTTCATTCGCTGTGGTGTGCCTGTCTGCGTGCTCGCACAGGCAGGCCGAAGGCTCATGCCGACTCCCTTCGGAATTCTGTGAAAATCCGTGTCAATCTGTAGTTAGAACCTAAAACGCCGATGTTCAGTTAATATGTTCTCCGAGGATGAAAAACAATGATACGACCTTTACTGTCTTGGTTATTAACAGTTTTTGCTTTAGCTTTTTTAGGTGGTTGGCTTTTCGGACGGCGCAAGCGGCGTTACGCTTTTATAACAGCCCTTATTCTGTCGTCCTTGGCTATCTTGTCTTTGCTTTTCCTTAGCGGTTGCCAAAGGGCATTGCCGGCAGCGACCCCGACACCAGCAGCAGTGACAAAACCGGCTCCTACAGCAGAGAACAGTGCTGCCACATCACCTTTGTCATCTTCCATCGCGACGCCCACTCCAGAAATAGGCACGCTTAGTATCCCCCTTACTGGCAAAGTGATCTTCCAATCTGACCGACAAGGTAATTTTGATCTCTGGCTCCTGGACTTAAGTGACATGGCTGTCAAGCAGTTGACGACGGCCACCGCACGTGATATCGAGGCCTCCTGGTCACCGGATGGCAAGCAAGTGGTCTTCGCCAGCGGCCGCGATGATCCCGATAACTTGCAGCTTTACGTCATGAAAGCGGATGGTTCACAGCAGCACCGGCTCTTGGCCAAGGTGCAAAAATGGGACAATTGGTTCCCAAGCTGGTCACCGGATGGCAAAAAGATCATTTACCAGAGCAACCGCAATGTGCAACAACAAGGATTTGACTTGTATATGGTGAATGTGAATGGCAGCAACGAAGTGCAGTTGACTCATTCCCCGGCAGATGAGAGCCATGCTTGCTGGTCACCGGATGGCAAGCAAATCGCTTACACATCCAACCAGGCGGGCAATCAGGATATTTGGGTCATGAACGCCGATGGCTCCGATCCCAGGCCACTGACGCGCGATCCAGCCGATGAATTCTTCCCCCGCTGGTCGCCGGATGGTCGCCAAATTCTCTTCGTTAGTGATCGGGATGGCTACCAACGTTTGTATCTCATGAACGCTGATGGCGAAAATCAACGCCGTCTAAGTCCAGTGCTACCTGCCAGTGATACCATGCCGCACTGGGCCATGAGCGGGAAAATGGTTGTTTTCGCTTCCAACCGTGCTAATCGAGATTGGGAAATTTACATTATGTCGGTGAAAAGTGGCCAGTACCGGCGGCTAACGGTGGCATTTCCGCGGATTATGGATCGTTATCCTGTTTGGCATCGCTGAGTATTGGTCATCGGCAACCCTTCAATAAGAGAGGAGTGTTCATGAGCCTACGGCCTGCCTGTGCGGGCACGCAGACAGGCACACCACAGCGGATGAAAGTAAGATCAGCGTTCATCAGCATCCTACCTTGTACGAGGAGATAACATGTTAATCAGAGACTACCATGAAGTACCGGCTGAGGAAATCGCCGGCCTGCCAGGCGTAACGATACGTTGGGCGATCAGCACCCCAGAAGGGGCGCCTAACTTTGCCATGCGGATTTTCGAGGTCCAGCCAGGCTGTGCTTCGCCGTTGCACAGTCACGACTGGGAGCATGAGATTTTCATTCTCGACGGTTCCGGAGTAGCCACCGACGGCCAGATAGAAACGCCAGTTGCTGCCGGCACGACCTTGTTTGTGCCCCCTAACGAAAGGCACCAGTTGCGCAATACGGGCTCGGAAGTGCTGCGCTTCCTGTGTATGATTCCTACCGTGCCCGAGGCTTTGCCACCCAGTCACAGGTAAACATACGCCCTCACCTGTTACCCCAGCCGCCTATGGCGGCTATCCCCTCTTCGCTGGCCTATAGTTGGGCGAGGGAAGAGGGGGGGAGCAGATAATGGCAACTCTCGATTCCCTCTCCCAGATTTGGAAGAGGGAGGAGATGTCGAACGCAGTGAGGCAGGAAGGAAGAGGGCTAAATAAACAGCCAAACCTTCGCCACCTCAGTTTTTCGCAATTGCCCGGATTAGCTTCTCAAGCCCCAGCAAATTTGTCACCACCATATCACCGTCTTATCACCACTTTTGTCACCTATTTTTGTCATAATAGAGGGTAATGCTAAAAATACAGGGTGCTGGGTGCTGTTCTACCCAGCAAGACCATTATTGAAGTCTGGCAAAAATGACGTTTTAGGCTCGACCTATCTATCGTTGCCACAGAGTGCACGGATTAATACAGATTTTTCCCTTGCTTTTCGACCCAAGTCTGTGAAATTCTGTGTTTTTCTGTGGCTAAAATAAAAACGCCAGAGTCCAGATTATTAGTTAAACAGGAGATAATTTTCATGACGAAGCAAGTCCGCAGCATGACGCCGCATGGGGGGACGCTCATCAACCGAGAGCTGAAAGGCACCATGAGGGAAGCTGTTCTGGAGAAAGCCTATATTCTCCCCAAGGTGTATCTTTCTTCCATGGCTATGTCTGACTTGGAGATGATCGCCACCGGGGCGCTTAGCCCGTTGACCGGGTTCATGGGTCGGGAGACATACAACAGCGTGGTGGAAACCATGCACTTGCCCAGTGGTTTGGCCTGGACAATCCCGGTGACTTTGCCTGTGGCTAAAGAGCTTGCCGACGAGCTACCGTTGGATAGTGAAGTAGCGTTAGTCGAGCGCACCGGCGACGGCGAGAACATCATGGGTGTGCTGCAATTGGCTGAGAAGTTTCCGTATGACAAAGAGCGGGAGGCAGCAGAAGTGTATCGCACCACGGAGGATGCACATCCGGGGGTTGCCCGCCTCTACCGGCAAGGGGATATTCTCTTGGCCGGCGATATATGGCTGCTGAATCGTCCCAGCCATGTGCCGTTCCCGGAGTTTCAGCGAGACCCATTACAGACCCGCCAGTATTTCCGGGACAAAGGATGGCGGCGCGTTGTCGCTTTCCAGACCCGCAACCCTATCCATCGAGCTCACGAATATTTGCAGAAAGTAGCCATGGAAGTGGTAGACGGCTTGCTTTTGCACCCGTTGGTAGGACAGACAAAAGCGGACGACATTCCTGCCGACGTGCGCATGCGTTCCTATCAAGTTGTTTTAGACGTTTATTACCCTAAAGACCGGGTGCTGCTGAGTGTCTTCCCGGCAGCTATGCGCTATGCCGGCCCGCGGGAAGCTATTTTCCACGCCATTGCCCGCCAAAACTACGGTTGCACTCATTTTATTGTCGGCCGGGATCACGCCGGGGTGGGCAACTATTACGGCACCTACGATGCCCAGCTCATTTTCGACGAGTTCGCCCCAGATGAGCTGGCTATTACGCCGCTCTTCTTTGAACACGCCTTTTACTGCCGTAAGTGTGGCACTGTAACCACATCCAAGACCTGCCCTCATGGTAAAGAGGATCATATCTTTCTTAGTGGCACTCAGGTGCGCAAGCTGTTAGCCGAAGGAAAGCAATTGCCGGTGGAGTTTACGCGCCCGGAAGTCAGCCAGGTGCTCATAGAGGGGATGCGCAATCACCGCCAATCGTAAGCTTTCAGCGAGGGTATCTGCTCAGGCAGGGGCGGAATAGAACATAGACATATCCTGAGCGTAGCCGAAGGGTTAACCCAGACTGCGCAGATGAAGGTGGATTTTTGTTCTTTTTTATTCAAAATACTGGACTCTGGCGTTTTTTGCCATAGAAAAACACAGAATTTCACAGATTTGGGTCGAAAAGCAAAGGGGAATCTGTGTCAATCCATGGTGAAGATAGCCTGATCGAGCCTAAAATGTCATTTTCGCCAGACTCCAGTCAAAACAATAGGAACGGAGTGAAAAGATAGAATGGGGCAAAAGGGATTCACGCTATGGTTTACCGGTCTTTCCGGTGCTGGGAAAACGACGTTAGCTAACCGAGTTTACAAGGAAATAAAAATCAAACGCGGTTTGAAAGTAGAGAAATTGGATGGCGATGTTGTGCGCACGAATCTGAGCAAAGGCTTGGGTTTTAGCAAAGAAGATCGGGATACCAACATCCGCCGCATTGGCTTCGTCTGCAACTTACTGACTCGCAACGATGTCATCGCCATTGCCTCCGCTATTAGTCCCTACCGGGCAGTACGGGACGAAAACCGACAGCTCATCGGTAAGGATAAATTTGTGGAAGTATTTGTGGACGTGCCCATTGAAATAGCCATTGAGCGGGATGTGAAAGGGTTATACAAGAAAGCGCTGGCTGGAGAGATCAAGCACTTCACCGGCATTTCTGACCCTTACGAGCGCCCCACCGCTCCGGAAGTGTATGTCAACAGCGCCGAGGAAACGGTGGAAGAGAGCACAGCAAAAATTCTCAATTACCTGATCCGGGTTGGCTTTCTGGAACCGCTAGCGGAAATAGAAAGCTACAGCGACGAAGAAGAGAAGGCGGTCACTTCGCGCTTGCAAGCGTTAGGCTACCT
>WFQT01000431.1 GCA_015486895.1 Anaerolineae bacterium | reverse complement strand
GTATTAGAGCGACTGGAGGGATGTAAGTTTGTTCTACCGTATTCCAAGTTTGGAGAGAGTGAGTTACATGCGGCCGGTGTTGATAATGTGCGCTATGTTCCACACGGCTTAGAGCCAGCCACTTATCATCCACTGGACAAGACGCGGGCAAAGCGGACAATCGGCGTACCGGAGGATGCGTTTGTTATCGGTATGGTCGCCGCAAACAAGGGACTTCCCGCCAGAAAGTGTTTTGCTGAGCAGCTGCTGGCATTTAAGGATTTCCAGCGTAACCATCCAAAAGCGATAATGTATATTCACACGCTTAAAACGGATGCTCAGGGTGGCGTGGAATTCTCCGACCTTTTGGAGAACCTGGAGCTGGAAGAGGACAAGGACGTGTTTTTCACGAATCAGTATCGGTATGCGCTGGGCTTGCCGGAGGGTGACATGGCCGTGCTGTATAATGCCTTTGACATACTGTCAGAGGTGAGCATGTCGGAGGGGTTTGGCTTACCGATCATTGAGGCACAGGCGTGCGGCGTACCGGTTGTGACTAACGATTCAACGAGCATGCCAGAGCTAACGTTTGCTGGCCGGGTAGTGAAAGAAGGTTATCCCTACTGGACGCCATTGGGTGCATGGACTCGCATACCAGACTATCGGGCGATTACACGGGCATACGAAGAGGTTTATGAGGAACTGCAAGAACGGCCGGAGCAATTACGGGAAGAGGCGATTGCTGGCACAAAACCGTATCATTGGGATAACATAGTACAAAGCTACTGGAAGCCGTTGCTGGAAGAGATTGCCAATGGACGTAAGTGAGATTGAGAAGGCGCTTTATAGCAAGTTGGCGAATGATGCAACGTTAACCTCACTATTAGGTAGTGGCAAGGTATTCAACAGCATCATACCGGCAGATATTGCCTTGCCGGCTTTGGTATTCTCACTTGTTTCAGCGGTTGAAGACACAGAGACGCCCAGAGCTGTGCGGGCGATTTATCAAGTCAAGGCGGTGGCGGATACGCTTTCGGACGCATCGGCTATCGCAGCACAAGTGGACACGGTGTTGCAAGATGCAACACTTACGGTAACCGGGATGACTAACTTTTACACGGCTTGTCAGGGACACATCCGATATTTGGAGCAGGGCAAGCAGCAAAACTACGGCCATGCCGGGGCAGATTATTTGATTTGGACGGAGGGTTAAGATGGCAAGATATACTGGGAAAGATTTATACGCAGAATGGATATATTCCGGCGGCACAATTGTAATGACGGCGGACTATCGGACAGTTACGACAAACGAGGGTACCGACAAAGTGGACATCACGGCAGGGGATGACACACACAAGAGCTACAAGGCACTCCTTCGTGATACCACGGTATCGGTCGAGTTATTGGGAGTAACCGGTAGCAGCGGCACGACATTGTGGGGCGCATTGGTTCCGGGAACCGAGGGTACATTAGTTTGGGCTCCGGTAGGCACGGCAACGGGGAACCCCAAGCGATCTGTGGCTGCGTTCTGTGAAAAGCGAGCCGATGCGATCAAGTACAATGACGTTGTCAGTTGGACGTTTGACTTCCAGGCGACGGAGGCAATTACAGATGCCACGTACTGAGGCTAAAAAGGAAGCGAATTTGTTTGAGCAGATTGTCAACGGTCATACTGTGCATTTTCGCGAAAAGTATCCGTACAAAGACAGCAAGAAGCTGGTCGATCTGTTTACATCGGCGGCTGAAAGTGGTGGCGCAGGGCTGGATGACTCAATTGCGCTATTGCCATTATGCGTGGAAAGCTGGGATTACGAAGGTGATCCCAGCGATCCCGCTGTTTACGACGAGATGGACTTGTTTGAGGACATCATCCCCCTTGTCACAGCGCTTAACGCAATGTTGGAAGAAAAAATGGGAAACCTGCGCGGTTAGGTAAGGACATCTATCTGCGCACGTATACGGGTAGAGCTTTACCTGACCGATTCTGGATAATCTGGCTTGCGCGCGAGATGGGCTGGACATTAGATTACATTGAATCGCTGGATTATTTCCAGATCGTGGAAATCCGCGAGATGTTAAAGGCGTTTGACAAGGCGCAAGCCGACAGGAGTCAACATGGGCAATGAGGTTGCCAGTGCCGTTGTAAGAATCGGCGCCAATATTAGTGAATTTAACCGCGGCATGGACCAGGTTCAGGGTCGCTTTCGGTCGGTTACCGGCGGATTAAAACGTACGGGTACGTTACTCACGGCTGGTGTTACCGCGCCGATAATTGCCATGGGCACAAAGGCCATTGCCAGTGCAGTGAGCTTTGACAAGGCCATGTTTGGCGTTAATAGCGTTCTCAAGTTAAATGCCGACCAGTTCAAATCGCTTAAAGATAAGGTATTGGACTTTTCCACTACAACGTCACAATCTTCTGGTGAAGTAGCACAAGCACTTAGAATGATCACGGCATTTGGCTACAATGCGGTCGATTCCATGAAAGTGCTCCGCATTGCCGTAGATGCCGCCGGTAACATGATGACCGATACAGCGACGACTACCAATGCGCTATCAGGTGTATTGCAAGCCTATAGCATGAGTGCAGATAAGGCACGCCACGTAGCTGATGTACTGGAAACAGCAACCAACAAGTCGGGACTCAGTTTTGAGGCGCTATCACTTAACATTGGCAACGTTGTGGGTGTCTCGGCTGCAGCACACGTCTCATTTGAGGAAACCGCCGCATCACTAATGACGATGCGCAAACAGGGCTATAATGCCTACCTGGGCGCTACGCAATTACGAGCGGTTATATCCTCACTGCTGTCTCCCAACAAAGCATTGGCAGGCACGCTCAAAAGTGCGGGTTATGCATCTGGAGAGGTAGCGCTAAAGCAGCTTGGCCTAACCGGCGTGATGCGGCTGTTAAGTACAGCCACACATGGGAATGCGGCAAATTGGGCTAAATTATTCCCCAATATTCGAGCCGCCAAGGGCGCGATGGCACTTGCTAAAGATAACGGGGACGCGTTAACAAGAAGTCTTAACGATCTCTCAACCGCTAGCCAGGGCGTTGGAGAACATGAGCGCATGAGAGCGGTACGTCATCAATCCGTAGCATATCATATCGCAAAAATGAAGAGTGAGCTGGAAGTAGCTATAATCCAGATGGGCACAATGTTCCTGCCAGTGGTTGTTAAGGTGGTGGATAAGCTCAAAAACTTGGCATTAGCTTTCACCAAGACATCACCAGCCACTAAGCGGCTGGTTGCAGTAGTGGCGCTATTCGCGGCAATATTGGGGCCGACCCTGCTTTTATTGTCGGCAACGGTAAGCATGTTGGGGATTCTACTATCGCCAATCGGAGCAGTAGTCATGGCGGTTGCCCTTTTAGGCACTGCTTGGGCTACTAACTTTGGGAACATCCGCGAAATCACGGCAGCGATAGTTAATGTGTTTCGTCAAGGATTTAATCTCATACTCCAGGCTATTCAAGCTTGGGTTAACAAGCAAAAGACAGAGTGGGATTTACTGATCAGTGCTATAGGTAAGGCAGCAACCTGGATCATGGGGGCGCTGCATACCATGTGGCAGTTTCTCGTTGATCTGTTCAATGAGGCCGTCAACATCATTTTGAGCGTTGTGCGATTCTGGATCAATACAGAAGTGGCCATCTTCAGACTGTTTTTTGTCACGATTCCCAAGTTGGCGCTTGCGGGTCTCACCAGCCTGATTCACATTATCGTTAGCGTGTTCCAGTTTCTAAGCGGGCTATTTACCAGTGTTGTAACGTTCCTTGTAGGCGTCTGGAACATTGGTTTCAAGTTTCTGGACAAGATCACGGGTGGTAAGATTACGGCCATTGCCAATGTGTTGCGAACGGCATTTGTCTGGATCATTGGCCTGTTCCGCAAGGGCTGGCAGGCGGTCATAACGGTGAGCCGTAATGT
>WFQT01000430.1 GCA_015486895.1 Anaerolineae bacterium | reverse complement strand
TGTGTATAAGAGACAGCGGTGGAAGGGGAGTCCCAATTTACCGGCTAAGCGTTGGACGTAGGTTTCATCGGCATCTGCTTCGGCGCCGCGGAGTTGATGATTAAGGTGGGCAACGATAATTTTTAACTGGAAGGCGGGTGCCTCTTCCTGGAGCAGCAATAACATGGCTACGGAGTCAGGGCCGCCGGAAACGCCGGCAACTACTTTTGCTCCGTTTAGCTGGTACCGGCGTAAGAAGTGCCTGATGCTCTCCGATAAGGATGGTGAGGTATTCTTTAGTGGTTTCACAAGCTGACCTATATCGTCGTTGGCTCTTGCATATTTCTTGCCAGAATGCTCTTTCTGTTTTACATTTACGTTACAGTTAATTAGAGGAAATTGGTGTTTAAGTGATCTTCTTGTTTACTATAGACTTTGCCAACTGATGAGCGTTTTTAGACTTGTTTATAGTTGTAGACGGTCGGAATGATGAGGCTATCAAAATACATCAAATTCCCTCTTTTATTATATCACTAAGGCAATCTTATAGTCTAATGCCAGGTTTGATCTGGAGCGTTGTAACTTCCGGTGAGTGAATATAGGGCTGATTTGGATACGGAAAAGGAACATGATGAGTGAAGGGGAAATTTTGCTGCAGTTCTTTAAGTCGCTGATGACGTTGCCAACAACTACTTCTCTGGAGCAGTTCTGGCGCCAGGCACTTCCCGCGCTTATGGCCCTTGTGGAAGCACAAGGCGCCATGGTCATCATCCCCGGCGTGATCACAGCCGAAAGCGGTGAAATTGCTCCCGAAGCCAAGGATTATTTGGCCGAATGGAAGCGTGAATACCGAGAAGGTCTCACGGCTAATCAGCGCCACCACTGGCTGGAATCCGGTTTGATGCTAATCCGCGAGGCCGGCAACTATGTTTTTGCTCACCTACCAATATCTAAGGACAATTTGAGTGCTGGCGTAGTGACTTTTATTTTCCCGTCTGAAAACGCGTCGCCGGAAATTGCGCCTTCAGAACAACAACTGTTAGCATATTTCTTTGATGTAGTCTTGACTCGTTATCAACTGCAGCTTACCCAACAACGGATTAATCAGGTAGAAAAGCTTTACGAGGTAGCGCAGCATATTGCTTTCTCCCTAGATCTGTCTCAGGTTCTGCAAGAAACAACCGATCTGACGTGCCAGGTGTTAGACGCCGAAGCTGCCGCCTTGATGTTGGTAGACTTTCAGACGCAGGAATTGATCTTTGAAATTCCTACAGGAGAAAAGAAAGCCCAATTGCGCCAATCCCGGATGCCTATGAGCCGTGGCGTTGCGGGGTATGTGGCTCGCACAGGAGAGGCTGTCATTGTCAACGATGTGCGTCATGACTTTCGTTTTAATGCCCACGTGGATGAGAAGACGGGTTTTGTAACCCGTTCCATTTTATGTGTCCCATTGCAAATCCGAGGCCAGACTATTGGCGTGTTGGAAGTGCTGAATAAGAAATCGCCAGATGGTTTTACTCAAGAAGACCTTCGGTGGTTAGAAAACCTGGCACCACAGGTTGCCATCGCTGTCGAGAACGCCCGCCTATATGAGAGTGTGCGTCAGGAGAACAAGCAAGTTATTTCCATCCACGAGGAAGTCCGGCACCAATTGGCCCGTGACTTGCATGATGGGCCGGCACAGGATTTGAGCGCTATCATCATGGGAATCCAATATGCACGGCGGCTATTGCAAAAAGCGCCAGAACAAATTCCTGATGCTCTGAACGAAATAGAGTCGTTAGCCCGTCAGGCCAACTTGAACATCCGGCAGTTGCTCTTTGAACTACGTCCCATCGTCTTGGAGACTCGTGGGCTGGTCGCGGCTATCCAGTCTTATGTTATCCAGGTGACTAAAGGTGAAGCCAATGCCCCTGCTTACCATTTGTCGGTGATGTCCAACGAGATAGATCTCGAGCCTGAGATGAGTGGCATGATTTTCAGCATCGTGCAGGAGGCGCTTAATAACGTGCGCAAACATGCCCGCGCCGAGAATGTCTGGATACGCATTTTCAGCGATGAAAAAAGTTGGGTGGTGGAAGTGGAAGATGATGGCGTTGGCTTTGATGTTTCCTCGGTCCTCGACCACTGCGAGGAGCGAAACAGTCTTGGCCTGTTGAATATGCAGGAACGGGCACGGTACGTTGGTGGCGTCTTGCAGGTTGTTTCGCCGGTAGAAGAGGCCACTAAGAAAGGGACTTTGGCACGTTTAACTATTTCCAAGGCATATTTGCATGTCCAGCAGTTCAAACCTTTGTTGGAGCATCAGCAACGGAACGGCGCGGAGGCGTTGATGACAAAGTCTTAACCTATTGGACTCTGGCGTTTTTATTTTAGCCACAGAATCTCACGGATTTTAGTTGAAAAGCAAGGGAAACTCTGTGTTAATCCGTGCAATCTGTGGTAAAGATAGTCAGGTCGAGCCTGAAGTGGCATTTTCGCCAGACTCCAGTTAACCTATTGGACTTACCCCTCTTTTGGTGTCTCAAGGAGTAATGCGCTTATCAAGTCTTGCCACTTTTCCAGCGGTAATTTGTTAGCCCAGAGCAAAGCGCGGATGTGTTCTTTCTGTTGTTGCACCACAAGCTGCCAAAGCGAAGAGTGGACAACGTTTAGAAAAGGACGCCAACGATCGGCAAAAGCTTTCTCTTTCTCTTCTGTGACATAAAGTGTGTACCCCTCTATTTCTCCAACCCGGAGCCACGGCTTTTTGCTAACTAAGGAAGCCGGCTGCTGGCCTTTGGCTGTGAAAGCCAAATTGTAGCCGGGCGATTGTACCCGATTAGCACGAATGATAAAGCGGTCGCCGCGTCCCCAGAATATATTTGCCAACCAAAAGAGTGCAATATCTCGCGGCTGGAGCAAAATGGTGAGTTCAATCTCATACCACGGAGGAGCTAACTTGGCCACGACTACATAGCCACTGCTACCGACTTTCCCGACCCGCAGTTTCTTGCTGAATGGCTCCAAAGCGTGGTGCAGGTAAGTGAAGTAAACCTGTTGCAAACGTTTATTACGGGCCGTACCGATGGCAAAAGTGATAAGAAACAGGACAGCGATAACTGAGAAGAGGCGGAAGTTTGGGTTCTGCCAATATTGGTTGATAGTCATTAACATGTTTTTTGCCTCGGAAACCGCATTGTCGCAGATTTTGCGCACTCGGATCATTTCAGGAGAGGGACAAACCCAGCCCTCCCGGGGCAGGAATTATCGCTCGATATGGCCGTACCTGCCGCTGTGGCTCCAGGAAAGAAGCAAGGCTCCTACTGCCAGGGAGCCTATCACCAGCGCCAACAAAGAGCCAAAGCACGGTATCCGGCTTAGCAATACCAACAAGAACATACCGACAGCGGCTTCCACTGCCGGCTGGTTTTTCTCCCCCAAGTCCAACGCGGCAGCATCGAAGAGCGCCCCGCCGATGAGACGCCCGATCGCCGTCGTACCAACGAGCCCGGTCAGGAGCAGCAATAAAACAATCGCTAATCCCAGCAGGGAAAGACATATCGAAACGATCATCACAACTGCCATCACGCTGAGTAAAATGATGGCAACAAAGCCCACCAAAAAGGCAGGGACGCCCTCTTGCTGGATCTCTGTTTCCAAGCTATCTACGCCTTGAGGCCACAAGGTGACCACCACCCAAGCTAAAAATGCCCCGACCAAGGCAGAGAATGCCGTTTTCAAGGACCATAAAATTAAGGCGAAGAAGACATCTACAGGTGGATGTTCTGCAATTCCGAAGTTATCCAAGGGGTTAAAGAAAGGCCCGAAGGTACGTTGCCAGCCAAATATATCTCGGCGGACATGTCCGCGTATCACTGCAGTCGTAGCCTTGTACAGGTGACCACCTCGGATGACTACGTCGCCTCCGATGACTGCTTGGCTGCCCAAATGTACTTCGCCGCCGGTGACGACTATATTGCCATCGATTTTGCCGTTGATGTGGGCGTCACCACCGGTGACCATTACATTGCCGGCAACGCGACTATCAGCAGCCATGTCTAAACTGCCACCCATGATGATGAGCGAGTCGTTAACTTGTTCACCTTCAGCCAAGGAAAAATCCCGACCGACGATGACTTCACCTCCCAGAACGGTTTCAGCGTGAGCGGAAACGGGGGAAAGCAATGCGACCAACAAGATTAAAATCAGAAAAAACCATCCCTGCTTCAACATAATCCAGCCTCCTCCTTCGTGTTCTGGGTTGACATTTCCTGCCAACGCGGCTATAAAACAGTATAATCCCCGCGAGGAGCGATGATAATGATGCGAGAACCGTTCTACATCGCCGTTGAAGGCCCTATTGGTGTCGGCAAAACGACGTTAGCCAGGCTGCTCAGTCAAGCATTTAACAGTAGCCTGCTCCTGGAAGTTTTCGAGGAGAACCCTTTCCTCAGCGACTTTTACACTGACCGCCAACGCTACGCTTTTCAGACGCAAATTTTCTTCTTACTCAGTCGTTACAGCCAGCAAAACGACCGCATACCATCTATTTTAACACAATCTTCCCTGGTGAGCGATTATTTGTTCGCTAAAGATCGGATTTTCGCCCATCTGAACTTACAAGGGGATGAGCTAAACGTCTACGAACGAATTCATCAGGCACTGGGAGAAAATATTCCTCGACCAGACTTAGTTGTTTATCTGCGGGCTAGTGTGGACACTCTATTACAGCGGATCGCTTTCCGCGACCGGCCGTACGAACGCAATATGGAGCGGGACTATATTGCGACTCTCAGCCGGGCATACGAAGCCTTCTTCCAAGAGTACCGGGAGGCACGAGTATTGGTCATCTCTACTGAGGGGCTGAACATTGTCTCCCGGCCGGAAGACCGGGCCCAAGTGATCGGACGGGTGCGCTCGGCGCTGGAGGAAAGCGCTATTCAGGAACCTTTGCCCGGCATGGAAGCAGTAGCACCGGCCCACCTGGAGGTTACACCTCCCAGCAGCCACCGCCGTTTAGGTGATTTCCAAAGCTGGCATAAGGCATTAGACCGGGAAAAAGGCTTTTCTAATGATATCTTCCTTAATTTTATCGCTTTGACGGAAGAAATTGGCGAAGTTGCCGAGTTGTTGAAGCTAAGTTGGCTACAGCAGGTGAAAATGGTGGCTGGCGGCACTGGTTCAGCCCAGGCAGAGCAGGAAGCCATTCAATCACGATTACCTCAGCTCCAGGAAGAGCTGGCCGACGTGTTGGCGTTTGTTTTGAAAATTGCCAACGACTTGGATATTGACTTGGAGTCCGCTTACGTGGAGAAAATGACCCGTAATTGGACGAGGACGTGGAGATGAACGGCGATTCGCAGCACTATTTCATTGTCATTGCCGGAAACATTGGCGTCGGTAAATCTACATTGACCCAGATGCTGAGCGAGGCCCTTGGCTGGATGCCTTTTCTGGAAGCCGTGGTAGGAAATGCTTATTTGAGTG
>WFQT01000429.1 GCA_015486895.1 Anaerolineae bacterium | reverse complement strand
TTACTGGCGCTGATCAGCCTTTCCACCTTATCATCGCCATCTGGTCGTGCCTTCGTGTTCATCCCTGCCTTCGTGCCGTAGAGGTTGCTCATTCATTATGTGCTATATCTCCTTGGCCCAGGGACCTGGCACAGTGCGCTGGGCGTTGTACCGGTCAGGGTGCCAGCGCAACGGGTTGTAAACGATGTACCGCCGAATCGCATTCAGCGCCCGCAGCGTTTCACTGTTCAACCGGTCAGGTGCTCCATAGCCTCCTCGTCATGTCAGCTCACGGCCACCGGTGATGTTGTACGTCTGCCCCGTGATGAAGCTCGCCTGGTCCGAGGCCAAAAAAGCCACCAACTGTGCCACATCCTCCGGCGTGGCTAGCCTACCCAATGGAATACGGGCTAGAGCGGCCTTGAGCACCTGCTTGTAGGAAGCCCCGGACACGGAAGCTTCCAGCTTCAACCCCCATTGTTTCAACGCAGTATCTACATCGCCGGGCAAGACAGCGTTGACGGTAATGCCATACCCGGCTACTTCTTGCGCCAGGGAGCGGGTCAAGGCCACGACCGCTGCTTTACTGGCGGCGTAAGCAGAAACGAACGGTTTGGGACGCACAGCGGCAATAGATGCCATGTTGATGATCCGCCCGCCGCGCCCACCACCAATCATCAATGGCAAAGCATACTTGCTACAGAGAAAAGTGCCGGTGGCATTGATCTCCAACGTTCGCTTCCATGCTTCCTCTTCCATCTGCACCACTGGCGCCGGGCCGATGGCCACACCGGCGTTGTTGATGAGAATATCCAGCCGGCCGAAAGTTTCCTTTGCCTCGGCAACCATGGCTTGTACAGAGACTGCATCGGTGATATCCACACGCACCGCCAAACTGTGGCTTCCCAAAGCCTCGATTTCCCCGGCCAGGGTAGTTAGCTCCTCCCAGCCGCCACTGCCCGCGCTGGGCAAATCCGACGGCGGCGCGCAAATGTCACCCACAACAACATAAGCTCCATCCTGTGCTAAGCGACGGGCTACCGCAGCACCAATGCCGCTCCGCCGGCCGGCGCCCGTAACGACGGCTACTTTACCTGCGAAGTTATACATATCCCACCCCATTTCCTACTTCCACTCATGGATCTGATAGTGCTAAAGGATTCACTCCTCAGCGTGGTAACCCGCGGATGGAGAGACAGCCCGACGAGCCGCCTCCCCAAGCCTTTAATCTTCCGCTTTGTACACCATGGAACTAAATTCCAAGAGCCCCGGTGGTGCCATATTGGTAGTCGGATCCACCATCACCTGAATGAGGGCCGGCTTCCCAGAAGCAACGGCCCGCTCCAAGGCCGGGCGCAACTGCTCTAACTGCTCTACCTTCTCACCATGACAGCCAAAAGCCTCTGCCACTTTGTCATAACGCACATCTCGAGAAAGTTCTGTTTCCACCATGCGCCCGACTTCGGCAAACAGTTGCGAAGCGCGTTCCATGCCCCATCCCATGTCGGCCGACACGATCACGACAATGGGAAGGTTGTAACGGCGGGCTGTTTCCAACTCCTGGATATTGAAGCCCATGGCGCCATCCCCAGAGATGAGGTAAACAGGTCGCTCCGGCGCTGCCAGCTTGGCGCCAATAGCGTAAGGTAACCCGGTGCCCAAGTGGCCAAACTTGGCCGTGTACAGATAGCTGCGAGGCTCGAAAATTGGATTGAAGCTTGCCGTCCAGAGGCTGGTATTGCCCCCGTCCATGACAGTGATAGCGTCACGGGGGAAGAAGTCGCGGACGGTTTTGACCAGTTGGCCGGGGTTAATGCCTTCCCCTTCGTATTGCAATGCCGCATCCCGTTGTTCCTCCCACTCTTGCGACAGCTCTCGATAGCGAGCAAAATCGGGACTCTCCTCCCGCTGGCCGGTGTGCGCTTTCACCGCCTCTAGCAAGGAGATCAGTGTCGCTCGGGCGTCGCCAACGATACCAATCTCCACCGGTCGGTTGAGCCCGATGGATGCCGGGTCAGCATCAATATGAATTACTTTCTGGACAGCAGGATCACCCCAGGATGGTTCTCGCCCCCAGTTATCC
>WFQT01000428.1 GCA_015486895.1 Anaerolineae bacterium | reverse complement strand
CTATCTTTACCACAAATTACACAGATTGCACGGATTAAAAATACAAAAATAAAATCTGCGAAAATTTGCGAAATCTGTGGCTGGCAAATCAGGGACC
Organism: Anaerolineae bacterium; assembly: GCA_015486895.1. Classification (GTDB taxonomy): domain Bacteria; phylum Chloroflexota; class Anaerolineae; order JAADDB01; family JAADDB01; genus S014-12. Next base: position 6,836 of record WFQT01000428.1, on the reverse strand, counting down.
ACAGATGGCATGGGTCAACGCAGGTTTTCCTTTACTATACGACCAAAATCTGTGTTTTGCTGTGGCTAAGATAAAAACGATAGAGTCCAGCGACAGGATCAGCCGCCCTGGCAGCGTAAGGAGCCAGAACAGCATAGTTAGATGAGGCAAGCCCGTGGCGCCACCTCCCATTACTATTCCAGCAGCCTTAACCCCTGCTTGGCGATATGATCATTTGAAAGAATATTCTCCCTCTGGTAACATGACTGGAGTCTGGCGAAGAGGACGTTTTTAGGTTCGGCCTAACTATTTTTACCACTGATTACACAGAATGCACGGATTAAAAACACAAAAGTAACTGTTCAGCCTTGAACAAATCGAACGCAGATGCCGCAGATTTCACGCAGATACCCGCAGATAAGGCAAATAAACCAGAAAAGATCAGCGAGAATCAGCGTGTATCAGCATCATCAGCGTTCTACTGCTGGGGAGGCTGAATAGTAACACACAAAAAGAAAATTTGTGAAAATTTGCGAAATCTGGGGTTGGCAAATCAGGGACCACAGATGGCACGGATCAACGCAGATTTTCCTTTGCTTTTCGGCCCGAATCTGTGGAAGTACTGTGTTTTGCTGTGGCTAAAATAAAAAACGCCAGAGTCCAGTAAAGTAAGACTACCTATCGGGGGTTCAGGCAGAGAAGGGAACGGTTATGGCGAAACAGCACACGGAATACGTTTGTCAAGAGTGTGGCGCCCGCTTTCCAAAGTGGATGGGACGTTGCCCCAAGTGTGGCGCCTGGAATAGTTTGGAGGAGGTTGTTGTCACCTCGGAGCCGGAAAGAAGCGCTTCTACATTTGTGGCCGGTGAAACTGCGCAGCCGCAGCCTATCACCGCCATTACCACCGACGAGTGGCGGCGCTTCTCTGTTCCCAACGGGGAGCTGCAGCGCGTTTTGGGTGGAGGCATCGTTCCCGGGTCCGGTATTCTCATTGGCGGTGACCCCGGCATTGGCAAGTCGACTTTGCTGCTGCAACTGGCGGATATGATAGCTGAGCAAGGCTTGGTGCTTTATGTTAGCGCTGAGGAAAGCGCCCATCAGGTCAAACTGCGCGCTGACCGCCTGGGCGTGCATCACGAAAACCTTCGATTGCTGCCAGAAACCCAATTGAGTCACATTTTGCATCATGTCGAGCAGATGCAGCCTCGGCTGGTCGTTGTCGATTCCATCCAGGCGATTTATAGCGACCAGTTACAATCGGCGGCGGGCACGGTGAGCCAGGTGCGCGCTTGTGCGGCGGCATTGTTGCGACTTTGCAAAACGAGTAATATTTCTCTCTTCTTAGTCGGGCATGTCACGAAGGAGGGGGCTATCGCTGGGCCGCGGGTGTTGGAACACATGGTGGATGCAGTGCTATACCTGGAGGGTGAGCGTTTCCAGACGTACCGGGTGCTCCGTAGCGTGAAAAATCGCTTCGGTTCTACTAACGAGGTGGGTATTTTCAAGATGGAAACGAATGGCATGGTTGAGGTGCCTAACCCCTCAGAGATTTTCTTAGCGGAGCGTCTGCCCAACGCTAGCGGGTCAGCCATTGCCGTGACTATGGAAGGCACCCGGCCAATTTTGTTGGAAGTGCAGGCATTAGTATCCGATAGCAGTTTCTCCCAACCGCGTCGCACCACCAACGGTGTGGACTTCACCCGGTTGTTGCTCATCACCGCTGTGTTAGCAAAACGGGTCGGTGTGGCGCTAAGCAACCGAGATGTCTTCGTTAACATCGTCGGCGGGCTGCATGTCAACGAGCCAGCAGCAGATTTAGCCGTGGCTGTTGCTATCGCTTCCAGCGCTCGCAACCGGCCGGTGCAGAGTGACCTGGCGCTCGTCGGCGAAGTGGGGCTCAGCGGCGAGTTGCGCAGCGTGGGGCAAATCAACCGCCGATTGCACGAGGCGGCCAAGTTAGGCTTCAAGAAAGTGCTGGTGCCCCGGCTGGGCCGTAGCCAGCGAAGTGGAATTTTGCCCGACAGCATCGACATCGTGGAAGTACGCACTTTGCGTCAGGCGGTCAGTGCCGCCTTGCTGAGCCAATAACTGCCGGCGGCAAACAGCCACTCTGATCGCCAGGCTTGTCTTAACCACTGCTGGGAGTCTACATGGGCTTACTGCGCACCACAGCGGATGAAAACGCCCCCTATCCCCCAACCTTGGGGGAAGCAACACACCCCCAGAATTGGGGGGCGGGGGGCTATTTTCAAGGGAGTGGAAATTCTTCATGCACTACGGATGGTTTCCGTGCCAGCGGGCACTTTGCGGTCTCTTTCTCCCCTGTGTTACAATCAAGCCGGGAGGGCATTTTGTTCGAACGGATACAATCATGGCTTGAGATTAGCGTGGACGTTTCCTTAGAACTGGCCGAAGCAGTAAGCGAGCTGTTCAATCGTTATACCCAGCAGCCGGCCGGCCGGGGTGGCGCCGTGACCCAGATTCATGGCTTTGACCCTGAAGGGGACGAAGAGCGTCTTTACGCTACTGTCAGCGCTTACCTGCCGAACAGTTCCACCGGCCGCGAGACCCTCCGCCAAGTTGAAATTGGGCTTGGCCATCTCAGCGCTATTATGCTGGTCCCTGAGCCTACTGTGCGAGAAGTAGCGGAGGAGGAGTGGGCCGATAAATGGAAAGAAAGCTACCAGCCAATTCAAATAGGCCAGCGTTTGCTGATTGTTCCCTTCTGGCTGCGAGAGACGACCCCAGTGGCACCAGAGCAGGTAGCTATTGAACTAGATCCTGGCATGGCATTCGGCACTGGATTGCATCCCACAACCAGGTTGGCACTGCGTCTATTGGAGGAAGCGGTACAACCAACAGATATTGTCTTAGATGTGGGCACTGGTTCTGGCATTTTGAGCATCGCCGCGGTGAAGTTGGGCGCGGCGGCAGTACTGGCCACCGACGTGGATGAGGTATCTATTAGCACAGCGGCTGCTAATGTGCGCCATAACGGCGTGGCTGAGCGGGTCAGCGTACAGATAGGATCTCTGCCCCGGCCACCCCGGCCGTTTGACTTGGTGTTGGTGAACATCCTGCCACACGTGATCCTGGAGCTTTTCGCCAACGGTCTGCGCTCCTATGTTGGAAAGCAGGGCCGCTTAATCCTCTCCGGCATCATTGAGCCACACCTCCCGAATATACTCGATGCTTTACAGCAATCTGAGATGGAAGTAGAAATTTCCTTGCAGGAAGGAGATTGGATCGGCGTGTTGGCAAGGCCGCACTAATGCACCGCTTTTATTTACCTCCTCAGCAATGGCAAGATGATCTTGTTACTTTCCCCCCGGCCACAACCCGGCAACTGGCCCGCGTTCTACGGCTGGTTCCCGGCGACATGGTTCTCGTTTTTGACGGCAGCGGCCAGGAATGGGAAGCCCAATTAATCAGTTTGACGGCGGAAACAGCCACGGCAATGTTAAAACATCGGTTAACGCCGGAAACAGAATCTCCCTTAGAGATCATTCTCTATCAGGCGCTGCTCAAGGGAGAACGTCACGAACTTGTTTGGCAAAAAGGCACTGAGCTGGGCGTGACCCGCTTTGTTCCGCTGCTAACGGCCCGGACGGTAGTACGACGTAAGACCCACTGGCAGGGGAAAATGACCCGATGGCAGCGCATCATTCAGGAGGCCGCAGAGCAAAGTGGCCGGGTACGATTGCCGGCAATAGAGCCGCCGCGCCCGTTCGCCAGGGTATGGCCTTTGCCCGTGGGGGAAGCAGTCGTTAGTCTCTTCCCGGCTCTCTCCGGTAACCCTCGCTGGTCCTGGCCAGTGCTGGTGGAAACACTGCCGTCCCCTCGTCAATTGCACCTCTTCATCGGCCCGGAGGGAGATTTCACGGCCGAGGAAGTAGCCATCGCTGAAGGAAACGGCTGCTTCGTGATCTCGCTCGGAAAGCGGGTGTTGCGCTCCGAGACGGCTGCCTTGACCTTAGTGACCATAGCGCAGCATCGCTGGGGAGATTTAACACCTTAGAAGCTGCACCCTATCAATCGGATGCAGCCAGTTGTTGGCTAAACCGAGCTAATGCTTCTATCTTGTGCCGCGCAGCGCCGGAATCAATGCTATGTTTGGCCATTTCAATAGCAGTAGGCCAATCATGTCCTAATACTCGCAATGCTGCTGCAGCATTGAGGAGCACTACTTCGCGTTTCGGTCCCCTTTCTTCACCGTTGAGGATGTCCATGATGATGGCCGCGTTCTTGTTGGCATCCCCGCCGCGTAGCGCTTCTATGCCAGCAGCGTGTAAGCCAACATCTGTCGCCCGCAGCGTTACCGTTTCCACCCGGCCATCTTGCAGACTGCTGATGTTGTTTTCGCCGTTTAACATCAACTCATCGGCCCCCTCGGCACTGTGTACCACGTAGGCTGCTTGCAGGCCAAGCTTCCCCAGCACTTGAGCTAAAGGTTTTGTTAACCTGGTATCGTACACACCAACGAGCTGATGCGTTGTGCCGGCTGGGTTTGTCAGCGGCCCAAGGACGTTGAAAATCGTACGCATGCTCAGCTCTCGTCGCGGGCCGATAGCGTACTTCATGGCCGGGTGGAACACCGGCGCGAAGAGGAAACCAACGCCAATTTCATCAATACAGATACCCACTTTCTCCGGTGGCAGGTCAATAGCTACGTCTAAGGCTGCCAGCACGTCGGCGCTGCCAGTTTTGCTGGAAACAGAACGGTTGCCATGCTTGGCAACGCGAGCGCCGGCACCAGCTACCACAAATGCTGCTGCAGTGGAGATGTTGAATGTGCCGGTACGATCCCCGCCGGTGCCACAGGTATCCAATAGCGGCTGCCCTTCCTGTTTCCTTAGGGAAATAGGAGCAGCGTAAGCGCGCATAGCCCGAGCTGAACCCGTGACTTCTGCCACTGTTTCTCCTTTCATGCGTAGCCCCACCAAGTAAGCAGCAATTTGGGTAGAGGTTACTTTTCCGCTCATGATGAGGCGCATAGCCTGTTCCGCTTCCTCGGCCGACAGATCTTGCCGATCGATTACCTTCTGCAAATAATTCTGAAACATGAGACCCTCCTCCCTTCTAACCTTGTCAAACCAGAACCAAAAAAGTTAACACCAAGGTACAAAAAAGCCTGGCGCCTTTCCAATGCTATCTCGATTGGATAGCCATAAAATGAGCTAATATCCCCTTTCCCTCCGGGGTCATGATGGACTCGGGGTGAAACTGCACCCCGATTAACATCGTGTACTCCCGGTGACGCAGTGCCATCACCTCCCCTTCGGCAGTAAAGGCGAGCAACTCTAGCTCCGGCGGCAGTGGTTCCGCTACAATGAGTGAGTGATAGCGGGCGGCTACGAACGGTGTTGGAATGCCGCGGAAAATACTTTGCCCGGTGTGGTAAACTGGTGATGTCTTGCCGTGCATCAGCCGCTGAGCCGGGACAACCTGACCACCGAAAGCGTAGGCAATAGCCTGGTGTCCCAGGCAAACGCCCAAAATGGGAGTGTGCTGGTAAAAAGTGCGAATGATCTCCAGACTAATACCGCTGTCAGCTTGAGGGGTACCTGGCCCCGGGGAAATGACAATGTGTGATGGTTTTGCCGCCTGCAGCTTCTCAACGCTGATCGCGTCATTACGCCAAATGCGGATCTCGGCGCCTAACTCGCCCAGATACTGCACCAGGTTGTAAGTGAAGCTGTCATAGTTATCGATAACGGCGATCATGACGAATTTTCCTTAGCTAACTTCTTGCGTCGCTTTTCCGTCTGGCGCCGGATGCGATTCCAGACACCGCTCAGCCCCATGGCTTTGCGCATGAGCATCAGCGTTTCCCGGGCGATCTCTCTGGTGCGCATCGTGCCGTCATATATGACCTCCTCTACTAATCCCGACTGGCTGGCGTACATTTCCCGTCGTTCCCGCAGTGGGTCCAGGAAGTTGTTGATCGCGGTAGCTAGTTTTTCCTTCACTTCCACATCCCCCACTTTCCCGGCCTGATAGCGCAGTTTCAGGTCCTCTACTTCGGCCTGGTTGGGGTTGAAGATGTCATGGTAGATGAACACTGGGTTGCCTTCTACCCGGCCGGGGATATCCGCCCGAATACGGTTGGGGTCAGTGTACATGCTAAACACTTTCTTACGCACCGTTTTCGCATCGTCGCTGAGAAAAATGGCATTATTCAGTGATTTACTCATTTTTGCCTGTCCATCGGTCCCCACTAAGGCTGGAACATCACTGACGACAACGTCAGGGATAGGAAAGACTTCATCGTACTGGCGATTGAACCGGCGGGCGATTTCCCGGGTGATTTCCACATGAGCGACGTTGTCCTTGCCTACTGGCACCGCATGGGCTCGGGGCAAGAGAATGTCCGCCGCTTGCAGCACCGGATAGCCCAACAAGCCGAAAGGCATTTCCTCCAAATGAGCTGCGCGAGCCATGTCCTTGAGACTGGGCAATCGGCTTAGCCGAGGGACTGTTACCAACATTGCAAAGAAAAGATTCATTTCGAAGACTTCGTGCACTTCCGATTGCAGGTAAATGGCCGCTTTCTGGGGATCAATGCCCGCGGCTAAGTAGTCCAGAACCATCTCTCGGGCATTGCTGCCGATGTTCTCCACATCCTCCCGTGTTGGCTTGGTGGTGAGCATGTGCAGATCTGCGATAAGAAAATAACACTGGTACTCGTCCTGCAATTTCACTCGATTGGCAATACTGCCCACGTAGTGGCCCAGATGCAGTTTCCCGGTGGGCCGGTCGCCTGTCAGTAGTCGTTTCTTCGTTTCCATTGAGCTCTCCTTTTTGTTTCCCGGTGGGTCTGGCCATGTTTAGTTCTGGAGTCTGGCGAAAATGATGTT
>WFQT01000427.1 GCA_015486895.1 Anaerolineae bacterium | reverse complement strand
CCCATGGCTATGCTGTCTTCTACCGGCGCCAAACGAAGATAGCATTGAATGATAGCGGCGACCGGGTACGGCTGCACGGCCGGCCGCGCGATTACCGCTATCAGCGACAGCCGTTATTGCCTAAACCGACAAATGTTGCTATTATAACGGATTGTAACTTATTGGCGTCATATTTCTTTACGTCGGCTATTGACTTCGCCTGACAGCCGTTAGCACGGCAAATCAGCCTACGAAGGCAAGTTGTGTGCAAAAAAGGGCGCAAAAAGTGTGGATTGCTTTGCCGGACGGCGTCGTGCCGGTTTAGGCGCGTTTTAGGTTAAGCATCTCGTCGCGACCGGTTGTCGTCGGCAGTTGGTAGCAAGCTGCCGGCATTATCCCTCGCAGCTGGAAGACGCGGGGGATAGGGTTGCGTGCACTGATGGACCTCTCACTATGGGGCAGCACGCACAGTATTTCGAAGCAGTTTATGGTCGCGCATCGGGACCGTTGCGACCGGCTTTGGCGGATCGATGGGAAAAGGTGTTCCATGCGCCCGCCGATCCGGCATAGCGATCGCATTTGTAGAGAAAAAGGCCCCAAAAACGTGTATTGCTGGGCACACCGATTTCCATTTTCCGGACAACAGCATTAAAATTAGAATTAATTGTTACTCTTTTAGCAGCAAGATGTCTGTACAGCGAACGAAAAACTAATAAAGCAAAGCAAGCCTTCCAACACAACACTGCCAAGATAGATGAGGCGTAATTAGTAAAGAGAAACTGTAACAAATCTTCGCGGCTTTGCCTCTTGGTGCCTTTGCGTTAGCTTTTTGCTTCCGGCCGGCCGACGTGGGAAAGTAGAGGTCATTTCAAGTTATCTGCCGATCACCATAGATTTGGAGAACAGGAGACAAATGGAATTACGTCAGTATTGGAACCTATTTCGTAAATGGCTATGGCTCATTACCCTTACCGCCATCATTGCTGCCTCATCTGTTTATCTTTTCAGCATTCAACAAACACCTGTTTACCAGGCTTCAACACGCTTACGGGTTATTCAAGGATCCAGTAACAATGCGACCCTCACATATGGTGATCTGGTGTTAAGCGAGAAGATTTCGCATACTTATGTCCAGTTGCTAACAGCACGTCCGGTGCTGCAGGCGACCATTGACAAGTTGGGTTTAGTAAATATAACCCCTGGTGCTTTGGCAGGGGAAATCAATGTTACGCCAATACGAGACACACAACTTATTGTACTCAAGGTTAAGAACATTGTGCCGGCAGTGGCTGCCCAAATTGCCAACACGCTTCCCCAGGTTTTTGTCGATTACAACCGGAAGCAGCAAACTGCTCGCTTTCGTTCTTCCGAGCAAGCATTAGCAAAACAATTGTCTGAATTGGGACAACAAGTGCAAAGCACAGAAGCCGCTTCAAAAGCATTAAAGGGCGCCAGTGACACGACAACATTGAGTCGGCAAGCTTTATTGGAGAACCAGTTAGCACAATATCGCAGCAGTTATGGCAACGTCCTATCCCAGTTGGAAAGCATCCGTCTGGCCGAAGCCAACGCACAAGACACTTTAGCCGTGGTGGAACTGGCCATTCCGCCTAAAACACCCATATACCCGCGTACGCGTAAAGACACATTATTGGCGGCAATAGTCGGTGCCATGATCGGCTTGGGTGCTGCTTTCCTGATCGAATACCTGGACGACACGGTTAAAACGCCGGACGACATCGCCCGGCTAACAAGCCTCACCACCCTGGGCGTCATCGCCAAACACGGTAAGGAGGGGGAAGGGGCAGGGATAGTCACTTTGGAGCATCCGCACTCCCCCGTCGCCGAGGCTTATCGAACGATCCGTACCGGCATTCGTTTTGCCAGCGTCGATAAGCCCATCCGCACTTTGTTAGTGACAAGCCCCGGACCCAGCGAAGGCAAAAGCACAATAGCTGCCAACCTGGCCATCGTAATAGCCCAATCCGGAAAGAAAGTATTATTGATCGACGCCGACTTGCGCAAACCGCTCCAACATAAACTTTGGAAACTGGCCAATAATCTTGGATTAACGGCTGCCCTGCTTTCTTCACAAGAAACAATCGACACAAATAACCTGTTTACAGCTACCTCCATCGACAACTTACACGTCATGACATCGGGACAAATCCCCCCCAATCCGTCGGAATTGTTAGGCTCACAAAAAATGCAACGAATCATAGAGCAACTTTTGCAATCGTTTGATTTCCTCGTTTTCGACATGCCGCCCGCTTTGGCAGTAACCGACGCGGCCATCTTGGGACAAATCGTTGATGGGATAATTATGGTGATAGAGGCCGGCAGGACTCGCGAACCGGCGTTAATACAGACTGTGCAACAGTTCCAAAAAGGCAAAGCACGTGTTATCGGCTTCATCTTGAACCGCTTCCAGGCGCAGCGTAGCAGCGGCTATTATTATTATTACTACGATCAATATTATGCCAAGGACGAAAGCGGAAAAACGGCCTACACCGGTTCCCGACGACATCACTCGTCTAAAGGAAAGAGCTGGAAGCAACGCCTTTGGCGGACTGTACGCCGGTCATCGTAACAACATAATCCAGAGTGAACGAGTATAAAGCTGTTGGACGAGAGTCGTGTTGTTGACGTTTCAGCGAAGAAAGAAAGCATCGCCGGGATTGAAAGCGCCATCTTTCCTGCCCTGCCCCAGCATAACCACGGCTTTCCCCATGCAGAAAAGGTGGTAAGCGGCCGGTGCAGTGGTGACAACCCGCAGACCGGCGCGCCGCAAAGTGTTGTAAGAAAGGGCATAAAGCCCATCCCGGCGCACAGGAATTTCAACCTGTGCCGGAAAAAAGCACTCCCAAATACATTGCTCCAAGTGGCAACAGATTTTGAACTACTCCTTCTTTATGCCTGTTTTCCTTTGCTGTGTCTATCCGAAATGAATGTCGAACATCGACAACATGTTGTCGATGTTGACGCTGTAAGCGCCAATTGCGAGGCAATACGATGAGTATTTCTAATTGTCGTTGACCGGATTCCTCAGGATACTCAATGGCCTACCTTCCTGCCAATTTCCAGAAACTGTTTTACACTACTGAGAAAGAGAAAATCAAGGTGCTATAATTTTCAAGAATGCTGAAATTGCTTATAATAACTACGAGCTCAAGGTGAATTATATGTCTACGGTTGTCACGGGCCAGCTATTCCAGGTAATCGGTATCAGTAGATTTAAGCAACAAATTCCTTTCCGTTTTGTTCGTAGCGACTAAAATGGCACTTATTTTAAATGCTCATAGAGGGTAAAATGAACCCTGTTTAATTTCTGATTTGACAACTTCCATCCAAATTCTGTGGATCTCCGTGGCTAAAGCTAAAAACGCTGGTATCCAGTTGATAGTACTAAACAACCGGTACTACTTGGTGTCTTTTCCGGATACGATGTTTCAGGAATGTTGCTCTTGCTGTAATAGGCTAAGCCGTTACGAAAAGGTGCTACGATCTCTGCCTACTAAAGAATTTTGAATCTTCACTACTATCGTCTCCCAAGACCCGCTAACTTTTTGGGGGAGATTGAAACATTTCCCTTCTCCCCCAAGATTAGGGCCGGGGGCTATTTCTATTTGCAACAGAGGTAAATTGGTGATACGATCAAACTGGAAGGTATCGGTTCTAATCAGTATAGCGATAATGCTGTTCACCGGTTGCGCTTCTCCTAATGCGGAAAAGCGGGAACCGCGCTCGAGGCTGTCCTCTTCATCTGCTGTCAATGTGACTCAAGCAGCTACCGCCTCACTGTTTCATCCTAAACCTACCACCTGGAAAAGCGTAGGCGAAGAAAGAATACAGCGTATTTCTCCCTTGCCGAGAGGATCCGGATCGCCCCCTGTGCGCATACAAATCCCGGCGCTCAAAGTCGATGTTGCCGTTAAGCCGGTTGGCTGGAACATAAGAGTCACGAAGGCAGGCCGCACGACGGAATGGGAAGTGCTTTCCCAGGCAGCAGGGCACCATTTTGGCAGTGCCAATCCGGGGGAGATAGGCAATGTTGTCATCTCCGGACATAATGCACCAGGCGGAGGTGTATTTGCAGAACTGGCAAGCTTAGGCTACAAAGAAGGACCTTTGCCCGATCACTTGTACGCGAACATCACTGCTGCCAACGGCAGTGTATATGTATATAAATTGACAAACAAGCTCTTATTGCCTATACTTGGATCGTCTTCTGAAGAAATACATTCACAAGTAGTCTATATAGGTCAAACCAAAGATGCCCGTCTTACACTGGTGACTTGCTGGCCGCTCGGAGACACCAGTTACCGCCTCATTGTTTGGGGGCCTTTACTAGGTCGTGAGCGATAGCGTACTTATTTACTGCTTAGGCAACCATGAATCAAAGCTTTTCGCCGCAGATTCCACTGGATTCACAAATTATCGCATAGCAAAAGTCAAAAATCAGTATGATCTGTGCAAATCTGTAGTTGCCTTTTTAGTACCTTACCAATGAAATTGTTGTACACGGTGCAAGACAATGAACCATGCCAGAATCTGTGTTTTTCTATGTTACTCCGTGGCCTCTTACCCACTCTCATTTGTAAAGGTCACAGATACTCTATTTCATGGCGTTGGCGCTAACGGGATTATGGATCCCAAAGCGAAGGTTATGTTATGTACCATTCGGTACTTTAAGAGCAAAGGAAGGTAAAAATGCGCGGTAAAATGTTCTTTATCCTGGTGACTGTCTTTGTCCTGCTCATAGGAGTGGCTGCAACCGTGAGTGCCCAGACCACGCCTCCTACGTTACATTTAGCCCCTGGCAGCAATTTAGCAAATGGAACGATGGACCAGAGCCTGATCGTGACCAATCAGACCTACGTAACGATAGTAGCAGGTACTTGCTCAGATCCGTCGGATCCTAACTGCGAGGTACTGGGCACGGCATCTGTAAATGCAGACGGTTCCTGGAATATCACCCTAAGTCGGCCGCTATTAGCCGGTGAGACCGTCACAGTATGGTTCTCCTTCAACAACAAGGCCACCTGGCAGCTTTGGTACAGCAGTAAAGATACAGCGCCTCTACTTATCCCAGAGCCGGCAACGCTGGCATTACTGGGCTTAGGCTTGGCCGGCCTGTTCGTGTACAGCCGCCGTCGCCGAGAAAAAAGAGTGTAGCGTAAGGTATCTGCTTAGAAAATAGGACGCTGATGATGCAGCTGAACGCTGATTAACGCAGATTCCTAAAGAATTATCTGCGTTAATCTATAGGATCAGCGCAATCAGCGTTCTTATTTTCATCGTTATGCGGTGTGCAACCGCTCATGGCGACTGTTCCGAAAATAGGGACACAGATAACGCTGATGCACGCAGACTACCACTGATTCGCAAAACTCGGGGCTCAAGGCATACCGCCGCACGTCCCCATACGGGAACGAATCGGATCAGCCTAGGCCGTCTTAGTTGAGGGAGGCCGGGGGGTAGCTATCTATAGCCCCTGGAGTCCCGGATTTTGCACCTTTACAATTTGTTGTCACAATCTTATCCACCGTCTTTCGGCAACTGGAGGT